>CAYIUM010000103.1:0-2504 GCA_964366675.1 uncultured Candidatus Saccharibacteria bacterium | reverse complement strand
CTGTTAAATGCCTTTAGGCAATTTTTGTGGAGCAAAAATTATTTAACAGGGTGATGAAAACCATAGTCGCTTGCTCCTTGGTTTCCAATCATATCATAGGTTCAGCTTCTTGTGAAGTTTTGGCTTTAGGTTTTTCTTCCATCGCCTCGCCAGAGTCCTCGACGTCAGCGGGTTCATTTTTGTTTCCGTTTTTTTCTCTCTCTTTTCTTTTAGCCCTGCCTTCAATAATCGCCTTTTCTTCCGCACTTCGAATAATCGTCGCCTCCTCTTCGGCAATCAATTTGGCTGCATCATCTTTCGGTATTGAATATTTGCGGCGGGAAGCCTCGATAATTTCCTGCTTGTAAGACCGATGCGGCGGGGGTAGCACTCGCAGAGTTTCAGCAGAAAAAGGATCATATGATTCGCCATCTATAGTCATTTTGACATAAAACTCCGTCACTGCCAGATTGATCATATCCTTTACGCCGAACAGCGGTTCAAATTCAGGTTTCAATTTTACCGCGTCTTCTCCACCGACTCGAAAGCAAATTAAGCTTCCGGTATTGCCAAGCACCGCGTGCTGGACTTGGGGGATGAGCTGGCCGATGTACTGGTGGGCAATGGTAAGATTCAAAGCGTATTTTCTGGCTTCGGATAAAATATTTTCAAATGTCTGGGTAACTATATTATGGAACTCATCGATATATAAATAAAAATCAGTACGTTCACTTTCCGGAATACTAGCTCGTTCCATTCCCGCCTGTTTAATTTTTGTTAGAAACATTGAACCAAAAAAGGATGAGTTTTCTTCTCCGATGCGACCCTTAGAGAGATTGATGAAAACTATTTTTTCTTGATTCATTAGTTCGCTGATATCTATTTTATTTTGTTTTTGCCCAAAAATGTTTCGTAACAAGGGATCGGAAAGAAACTGCCCGAGCTTGTTCACCAACGGAATGATAGCATCCGTGTCAAATTTTTCCGACCAATCGGCAAATTCGATGGCGAAGAATCTCTTGACCATATCGTCGGTAATATATTCCACTACTTTCTGTCTATAATTTCTGTCAGTTAACATGGAAATCATTCCACGCATGGTCGCATGCGGATAGTCTAGGAGCGCCAAACAGGTAAATCGAAAAACGTGCTCAAGACGGGGCGTCCAATTGGCTCCGAATTGCTTATGCAAAACCTCGATTAAACCCTGAGTTAATTGAAATTTAAACAACGGATCCACGTTGGCTAAAGGATTAAAAGAGGCTGGAAAATCCACGTCGGCCGGATCAATGATGCAGACATCTTCTATCCTTTCTTTTGGAATATAATCGAGCATCGCCTCTATCACATCGCCGTGCGGATCAATGAAACAGATACCGTGATTATAAGTCACATCTTGACGCATCAAGAGTTCAAGCAATTTGCTTTTGCCAACGCCGGACTTGCCAACAATATAAAGATGCCGGCGGCGGTCTATGCGTTTGATGCCGAAAATAAATTTTTTTTCTTCCAACGAAGCCACATAATTGGTACGCCCGATGAAAGAAACATCTTCCGGTTTTACCTTGCCGAAAACAGGCAGTTCCGGCGGCGGCGGCCCGTATTTGATTATTTGCACTCGATTAGGTTTGGGCATACTCTTGAAAATTCACTTGAAAATTAATGCATAAAGTATATCATAAAATCATGAAAATACATAGATTTATAGGACGTATTGGAGACAAAGAAATATCAAGTCAAATTCGTAATGTGCTTAAACTAAAAGCCGGAGAACAGATTATTATCGGGGACGGAAAGGGTAACGATGAACTTGTAGATATAACTGGTATGGGCAAAGAAATTACCTATAAAAGTGTCAAAAGACTCGAGGTTGAAAAATTGGTACGAGAAGTTTCTTTATACTTAGCAATTCTGAAAAAAGAAAATTTTGAATTGGCTGTGCAGAAAGCGGTAGAATGTGGAGTTTCTAAAGTCACGCCGATCATCACCGAACGAACTATCAAAACAGGACTGAACATTCCACGTTTGGAAAAAATAATTTTAGAAGCAAGTGAACAATGTGGGAGAAGCATCATGCCAATCCTTTCCCCTATTTTGGATTTTAAAAATGCGGTAGATAGCGCAGATGGTGAAAAAATTATTTTCCATCTAAACGGCGATGAATATATGCCCGACAAAAATGCGAAAGAAATAAGTATTTTTATCGGCCCAGAAGGAGGATTTACAGATCGTGAAATAGAACTAGCAAAAACTTCCGGTTTTTCTGTGGCTTCACTTGGTTCGCTTACCTTGCGCGGAGAAACCGCCGCCATCATAGGCACCTACCGCGCAGTGCATGGAATCTAAAAAATCCCTGTTGGTAATTTCCGCATATGCTAGAAATACCAACAAATTTCAATACACCTCCTGCTGGTAACATTTTTCGCAATACACTATTTCCGGACGATCGGGAGAATAGCTGGTTTCAAATTCCACCTTGCACTTCTCCGCATGATGAGAATGTTTCTTATCACACATGCAAGACC
>CAYIUM010000102.1:0-2516 GCA_964366675.1 uncultured Candidatus Saccharibacteria bacterium | reverse complement strand
CTCGTAGCCCTAGCGGAAATTCCCGAGGCGGATGCCGAGGGTGTATTCCCTTTAGGACTGACACAATGATATGATGAACGAAGGCACCGATGGATTTGCATTTTGAATTCCGCCACTTCTTCTTTGAAGAAACCTGACCTCGCACCGCCACCCATACCAAATCAAAAGGAAACCCCCGCGAAATAATATATGCATGGAAACGGTGGCGAGGCGAGGGCAGACGCGCGTACTCGCGCGTGGCGGAGTTCATTGAGTTACCACATTAGTAGAGCGTAGTAATTAGTTTGGAGGAATGTGGCAAGCGAAGCGTACCACATTCATAGTTTTAATCGTTTGGATTTTCTTCGAAAAACATTCGAACTTTGTCCAGCATACACCGCAAATGGAACTTCACGATAAACTAGAAACAAAATTTCGGCTAGATGAAAACCAGAAAAAGGCTCTGCGTCGGCTGAAGCTTTTTTCCGTATCGGATTTGCTTTTTCACTTTCCTGTCCGATACAGCGATATTAGCGAAGTAAAAAAAATCGCAGAGGTAATTCCTGGAGATGTGGCAACGGTGTACGGAAAAATTTCAAAGTTAAAACTTAGAAAAAGTTTTCGTTCAAAAATTCCGATGGCCGAAGGAGAAGTGGAAGACTTGTCCGGCAAGATAAAAATAATTTGGTTCAATCAGGCATATTTAGCCAAGATGATTCACAACGGAGAAAATGTAAAACTGACGGGCAAAGTTACACAGGGCAAAAGTGGTATTTATCTAGCCAATCCTGAATTTGAAAAAATGTCGGATATGCCTATAGATTCTCATGATACACTTTTAAAAAAAACAATTCAGAAAATACTGGATTCTCCTACCCTATTTATACCGAAACCCGTGGCATCACTTCCAAATGGTTTTATCACACAATAGAAAAAATATTAAAAGAAAAAACCTTGGATAGCATTTCCGATTATGTGCCATCCGATATTTTAAAAAAATATAATTTGCCAACACTACGAACTGCCCTGATATGGATTCATAAACCAAAAAATAAAAAAGACGCGGAGAGCGCCAGAAAAAGATTCGCCTTTGAAGAAGTGTTCTGCATCCAGCTGGAACGCCAGCACGATAAATTTGAATATAGAAAAAATAAATCTTTTCAAATTAATCAAAACGAAAAAGAAACGGAAGCATTTCTGCAGAGATTTCCTTTTGAACCTACTAATGCCCAAAAGAAATCGATTGAGACCATTTTGGAAGATATGGCAAAAAGTTTCCCGATGTCGAGATTGTTGGAGGGTGATGTCGGCAGTGGAAAAACTGCCGTCGCGGCCACAGCGAGCTATGTAACGGTAAGGCAAAGACCGAACGGCCAAAATTTCGGCAATCTGCAGGTAGTATACATGGCGCCCACGGAAATATTAGCCACGCAACATTTCGAGTCTTTTATCCAATACTTTAAGCATTTACCCATTAATATAGGGCTTATAACCGGCTCTGGGTGCCGTAAATTCCCTTCCAAAATCAATCCAAACAGTTGGACTACGATTTCCCGAGCCCAACTTCTTAAATGGACGGGAAACGGAGAAATACCTATTTTAATCGGCACTCACGCTCTAATCCAAAAAACCGTAAAATTTAAAAACTTAGCTTTAGTGGTAATAGATGAACAGCATCGTTTCGGCACAGCCCAAAGAAGAAAATTGGTTCGCAAAGACAATATTGCCCCGCATTTGCTTTCCATGACCGCCACACCCATCCCTCGCACCTTAGCTCTCACTATTTACGGCGACTTGGATCTTTCCCTTCTGGACGAAATGCCAGCCGGAAGAAAACAAATAATCACAGAGATTATTCCTCCTAATAAACGAGCTTCCACTTATGAAGAGATAAAAAAAGAATTAGAAAAAGGACGACAGCTTTATGTTATTTGTCCGAGAATTTTCGAGCCCGATCCGGAAAAAGAATTAGCCCTTAATGTTAAATCCGCGGTAACGGAAGCGAAACGCTTGAAAAAAGAAATTTTTCCAGAATATGAAATAGGGGTGTTGCATAGCCAGATGAGTAAAGAAAAAAAAGAAAAAGTAATGCAAGAATTTGTTGAAAATAAAATAAATATTCTCTGCGCCACATCGGTGGTGGAAGTAGGCGTAAACGTGCCGAATGCTACTTTGATAATCATCGAAGGGGCGGAGCGTTTCGGGCTGGCGCAATTGCACCAATTACGTGGTCGCGTGATTCGAAGTACCCATCAAGCATATTGCTTTATTTTTGCCGAGACTAAAAGCGACAAAACGATTGCTCGTTTAAAAGCGTTAAAAACCGCCAAGAATGGTTTTGAATTAGCGGAATTAGACTTGACTCTGCGTGGCGCAGGCGAACTCGGAGGCACGAAACAGTGGGGCATCACCGATCTTGGGATGGAAGCAATAAAAAACATTAAAATGGTGGAAGCGGCGCGAACTGAAGCAGTCAGATTGATTGAAACAGATCCGGAACTTTCAAATTATCCCCTTTTGAAACAAAAAGTACACCA
>CAYIUM010000101.1:0-2518 GCA_964366675.1 uncultured Candidatus Saccharibacteria bacterium | reverse complement strand
TTTTCTTGAGCAGTTTTTAGAACTTCAAAACAAAATTCCGAGGATGTCTTTGGTAAGACAAGGACCGGCGATCAACAGCCCTTACGCTCACCGAGTAACCGATCCTAAAAATTCATACATGACTTTCCGATCTTCGTATCCAGAGGATTGTTTGTATTTATACAATGGAAAAAACACCAAAGATTGTGTTGATTCCGCATGGGTTTTTAATTCTGAACTTTGCTATGAATGTGTGAATATTGAAAATTGTTACAATGTACGTTTTGGTCAAGAGGTCAAAGATTGCCGTGATTCTTCTTTTCTTTATGCGTGCCGCAATTGTTCTGATTGCGTAGGTTGTGTCAATTTAGTCAATCAAAAATATTGCATTTTCAATGAGCGTTATTCTAAAGAAGAATACAATAAAAGATTAACCGAATTTAAGTTAAATACTTATTCTGAAATCCAAAAGATGGAAAAGAAATTTTTAGAATTTAGAAAGAAATTTCCCATCCGCGCGATCGCTTCGGTAAAATCTGAAAATGTTTCCGGCAACTGGTTTTCTAATTGCAAAAACGTGCATGAGTCTTTTGATTGTGTTGACATAAAAGACGGTAAACATCTTTTTATGGTTTTTTCTGCGGAAGATTGTATGGATTATTACGAATGGGGCAACAAAGCTGAACAGATCTATGAATCGGTGAATTGCGGGTTGGATATAACAAGGCTCTATTTTTGCAATCAATGCTGGATGGGAGCGACAGATCTTTATTATTGCAACACTTGCCCCGGAGCGCGAAATTGTTTTGGCTGTGTAGGACTGAAAAAAGGGGAATACGCTATTTTAAATAAAAAATATACTAAACAAGAGTATGAAGTTCTAAAAGAAAAGATTATAAAGCAAATGAAGGAAATACCCTTCATAGATAAGCGGGGTTTCGAATATTATTTTGGTGAATTCTTTCCAGAAATGTTTTCTGATTTTGCTTATAACGAAACTATTGCTAATTATCATTTTTCTCTTTCTCGTGAAGAAGCATTGGGAAGGGGATATAGATGGAAGGATTCGGAAAAAAAAGATTATAAAACAACCATTAAGCCAAAAAATTTACCGGAAACCATCATTGAAACAGATGATTCAATTCTAAATGAAGTGATAGAATGCGAAGAAAAAGATAATCCGGAATCCGTGGGAGCTTTTCGTATTACCCAAAATGAATTAAATTTTTATCGCAAAATGAATTTGCCACTTCCTAGGGCTTGTTTTAATATTCGCCATCTGCGCCGGATGGATAAACGTCCCAAACTCATGCTTATCAAAAGGCAGTGCGATAAATGTAATATAGAAGTCGAGACAGTCTACACTGCAGAATACGCTCCCATCCTTTACTGCGAAAAATGCTACCAGCAAGAAGTATATTAAATACCCCCTCCGCCCAGATACTTCAGGGCACCTCCCCCTACGTAGGGGGAGGCTGGGTAGGGGTATCTATTTGCCAAAAGTCTGAAATAAAACTTTTTTACTTTCTTCGTCAATGTGTTCCGTGACCAGAATCATCATTTCGGTGGTCAATCCGAGATCTTTTTTTATGTTAGTGAACAAGTGTTCAAAAGGGAAGGGGGAAATCCAAGCGGAATTTTTGAGGCAAACGAACCCTGCCTTTTTGAGAAGGTAGCGCAAACTTTCACGTTCGCCTTTTCTGTTTTCTGGTAAATCCAACAGAATAATTCTCCAAAATCCGTCCCAGGATGTATTAACCAAAGTTGTTCTATTTTCCAACAATAAACTATTTAGTTTATTTTTTCCCTTCGCGGTAATTTTGGCATAGTTTTGTTTTTCAGATTTATAAATTTCAGCACAGTTCTCATTCACAAGGTTTTTAAGCGCGCGAGAAATTGCATAGGTAGTTTTTGTGTCTCTGTCTTTTAAATTTTCTATTGAAACTGCTGGACTTTCAGATAGTTTTTTGAGTATCTTTTTTGAATTACTTGACATATATATATCCTATCATATATACTTTTATTATACAAGTTTTTAGTGGTCACGAAATATAAGTAAATTATTAATTTAATCAATAAATACATGAGTAAAATCATAGGTATAGATTTGGGTACGACAAATTCGGCGGTAGCAATTATTGAAGGAGGTGCGCCGAAAATTATTGAAAATATCGAAGGCAATAGAACCACGCCTTCTGTCGTTGCTATGGCTAAAAATGGCGATCGTATCGTCGGGCTTTTGGCGCGCAGACAAGCGATTACCAATCCAGAAAATACGATTGCCGAAATCAAACGTTTTATCGGACATCGCTATGATGATCTAGGAGTACAAAAAGACAAAGCAACAGCCGCATTTAAAATAGAACAAGCAGAAGGCGAAGGAGTCAAGGTAAAAATGGGAGATAAATTTTACCGTCCGGAAGAAGTTTCCGCCATGATTCTGCAAAAAATAAAAACAGATGTGGAGGCTAAATTAGGAGAAAAAATTACTGAAGCGGTGATTACTGTTCCCGCCTATTTCAATGACGCGCAGAGAAAA
>CAYIUM010000100.1:0-2622 GCA_964366675.1 uncultured Candidatus Saccharibacteria bacterium | reverse complement strand
TACAAGCCTCGCATGGATAAAGAAATACTCAAAAAATATTCAAAAGGGGTCATCGCTTTGTCCGGATGTTTAGGTGGAGAATTGTCGCAAACAGTCGTTAGAAATGATTTGGAAAAGGCGGATAAATTAATCAAGGAGTATCAAGATATTTTTGGCAAAGAAAATTATTTTATAGAAATTCAATGCCATCCGTCAGTGGAAAACGATAAAAATGTTCGGGAAACATTAATCGCGCTTGCTAGAAAACATAATATCCCGATTGTCGGAACGCAAGATTCGCATTATCCATGCAGTGATGATCATGAAGCGCACCACACTTTACTTCAAATAAATACTCAGGGTGATGTAAGGGATGGCGCTAAATTTGAATTCTCGGATGATGATTTTTCTTTTATTGATACAGAAAAGGCTTTAGAAATTTTTAAGGACATACCGGAAGCGGTGGAAAATACAATGAAAGTGGCTGATATGTGTAATCTGGAGCTTGAATTAGGAAAATGGGTTTTCCCTGATTTTAAAATTGCCAGTGGAAAAAGTTATGACGAAGAATTGCGCGCTTTGACTCGTCAAGGCTTTGATAGGCTACATCTAAAAGAAACGCCGGAAATAAAAGAACGAGTGGAATATGAATTAAAAATCATCAAGGATAAAGGATACGCCCCGTACTTTTTAGTGGTCGGGGATCTTTTAAGACACGCGAAAGAAAATGGAATTTTAACAACAATCCGAGGATCGGTGGCAGGATCGCTTGTCACTTATTTGTTGGGTATTACCAATGTCGACCCCCTAGAATATAAATTGCCCTTCGAAAGATTTTTGAATCCGTTCCGTCCATCGCCTCCGGATATCGATATGGATTTTGCCGACAATCGACGAGATGAAATGATTGAGTATGTCAAAAATAAATATGGAGAAGATAAAGTGGCGCAGATAGGAACTTTTGGCACCATGATGGCGCGAGGCGCAGTCCGGGATGTAGCTCGCGCCTTAGGATATCCATACACCATTGGTGATAGGCTTTCCAAAATGATTCCGATGGGTTCGCAAGGCATTCCGATGACCATAGATTACGCCATGGAAATAGTGCCAGAATTAAAAGAAGCGTATGAAAAAGAAAAAGACACTAAAAAAATAGTAGATCTGGCGAAAAAATTGGAAGGGTGCGTCAGGCACATTTCGGTGCATGCGGCCGGAATCGTGATGAGCCCCTTACCTCTAACAGAATACGTACCTCTGCAATACGATCCAAAGGGAGAAAATAAAATCATTACTCAATATGACATGTACAGCGTAGAAGAAGCGGGGCTTTTAAAATTTGATTTTCTTGGCATCAGAAACTTATCCATACTGGCCGATAGTGTGTCTTTGGTAAAAAGATTTTACGACGTAGACATCGATATAGAGCGTGTTCCCTTAAACGACAAAAAAACTTTTTCCCTTTTAGCCAAAGGACAGACCGAGGGTCTTTTCCAATTAAACGGCGCCGGCATGACCAGATACTTGAAAGAATTAAAACCCACTTCCATTCACGACATCAATGCTATGGTCGCCCTTTATCGCCCGGGTCCGATGGAATCTATACCTGAATACATCAAGCGCAAACATCATCCGGAATTGGTTAAGTATCTAGATCCGCGAATGAAAAAATTTTTGGGAGAATCTTATGGTCTTATTGTTTACCAAGACGATCTGCTTTTTTGCGCCATCGAGCTGGCTGGCTACAATTGGGAAGAGGCTGACAAATTTCGTAAGGCGGTGGGCAAGAAAATACAGGCGGAAATGGCGGCTCAAAGAGAAAAATTCACCAAGGGAATTATTGCCAACGGCCAAACGCCGGAATTCGCCGAAAAACTTTGGAAAATCTTCGAGCCATTTCAAGCGTACGGATTCAATAAGGCGCATGCGGCCAGTTACGGCAAGGTCGCTTATCAGACAGCTTATATGAAAGCAAACTATCCGGTGGAATATATGGCTGCTATTTTAACAGCTGAATCAGGCGATGTGGAAAAAATTTCAGAAATAATTGAGGAATGCAAGAATATGAAAATTCCGGTTCTACCTCCGCATATCAATGAGAGCTATGGAGGATTTACTTGCTTGCCAGACATAAAAGATACGAAAATAAGCAATCGAAATAAAAGTGAAAAAATAAGATTTGGACTCTATACTATAAAAAATCTCGGTACGGATATAGCAGACAGCATCATAGCCGAACGAAAAACAAACGGGAAATTTAAATCAATTACCGACTTTTTGGACAGAATCAAACATAAAAATTTGAATAAAAAATCTATGGAAGCCTTAATTAAATCCGGCTGTATGGATGAATGGGGCGATCGGGGCGTAATGCTGTCAAATTTGGAAGCAATGCTTCTATATAATCACGAAATAAACAGGCAAAATGAAAATCAAATTTCTCTTTTTGGCGGAACTACTTCTATTAAAGTTCCGGATTTCAAACTACAAAGCGCCAAGGAAGCAACGCAGGCCGAAAAATTGCTTTGGGAAAAAGAATTGCTGGGGCTTTATATTTCCGGACATCCACTCGATCGTATCCGTGACAAATTGGAAAGTCGGGATAAGATCGGAAGAGCACACGTCTGAACTCCAGTCACGCCAATA
>CAYIUM010000099.1:0-2639 GCA_964366675.1 uncultured Candidatus Saccharibacteria bacterium | reverse complement strand
TTTTAATGAAATCAGGAAAAATAAAGACCGCCGACAGACTCTTTTCAAGCGCGGCGCTGCCAGCATCAAAAAAATGCTCAAAGGCCTTTCCCGAAGGAATCCTTTTACCTCTAAATACTAGCTTTGGTATTTTATTTCTTTTTTGCCTTCCGGGATTACTTTTTTGATGACGAATTGATTGTTTTCTAAAATGGCGTCGGTAATGACCACTCTTTTACCGTCCTTAAAGAAATAAGTTCTTGGCCAGTAGGCATAAGCGCGGAATTTGTTGTAATTTTTTATTGCGTTGTCATTTAGATCTATTAGCCCGTCTTCTTTTTTGATTTTTTGACAAAAAGTTGCCTTACTTTCGTCTTGTTTTTCTCCTTCCACGAAGGGAGTCTTTAGAATTTTTGCCAACAAATCCCCGCCGATTTTTATCAAGCGCTTGCGCAAATCCGGCGCTTTTTCGTCCGGTAAAATTTCTACTTTTTCTTGGGCAATAATATTTCCAGAATCCAGTTCGTATTTCATTTTTTGAATACTCACACCGGTTTCGGTGTCCCCGTTTAAAATAGCGGATTCTACCGGAGAAGCTCCGCGATATTTTGGCAAAAGGGAGTAATGAATATTAATCGAACCGAATTTCGGCATATTTAAAATATCTTCGGGAATTATTTTTCCGTAAGCGACGACCAAAAAGAAGTCCGCGATATTTTGTTCACCACGAAAATTTTCTGCTGAAAATTTTCTCTGTCCGTCGCCGTCGCTCCTTCCAAGGGTTCTCAAAACATCCCGGATTTCTTTTTCGTCTAATTTCTCCGGTTTCAAACACGGTATATTGTTTTTTTCCGCAAATAGAGCTACGGGCGAGGCTTGTAGACGTAGGCCTCGCCCTTTTTTTGCATCCGGCGCCGTAATAATGAGCGACGGAATAAAGTCATTTTGTTTTAATATTTCCAAAGTTTCCGCAGCCACATCCGGAGTGCCCCAAAAAGCGAAATCTAGTTTTTTATTTTTGTTCTGCATGTGCGCGTTATTTTAATTTATTCTGAGGAATTTCCTTCTTTACATCCTTGGCATGATCAATGAAAAGTATGCCATTCAAATGATCCGTTTCATGCTGAAAAATCTGCGCCAACAGTCCGGACGCGCCTCTGGTTATTTTTTTTCCGTCTTTATCATAGGCCGCCAGCATTACTTTTTTAGACCTGAAAGTTTTGCCGTAAAATGGGCGCACGGAAAGACAACCTTCCGGTACCCATTCTTTTTCGCGCGAAAGCTTGGAAATTTTCGGATTGATAAAAACAAGATCTTCATCAACTATTTTATTCACTGGGTTACGGATGAGTTTTTTTTCTTCCAATTCTTCAGACATCGGAATTAAATTGTTTTCATTTAATAATAAATTCTCTTCTCTCTTTTTATCGAAATCTTTGGCGAATATCCTATTAGACACGATAAAAATTCTTAAACTGTGTCCTATCTGTGGCGCCGCTATAGCCACGCCATCACTTTGGCTTTTGAGCGCTACGGACATTTCTCTCAAAATCTTTTTTATTTTTGTTGTTTTGATTTCATGCACGGGCACCTCTTCCGCTATTTTACGCAAAATCTTTTCGTTTTTTTGCAGAATTTTTTTGTGCATTGCATTTTTCTATTTCTAGAACCTAACACCTAGAACCTAATTACTTCAGCTCTTTCAGATATTCCAGCAATTTGCTTAATTTTACGGTATCCTGCGACCTATTTCCCATATTTCGCACAATAACGGAATTATCCAACGCCTCTTTGACTCCAAAAATGAGAGCATACGGGATAGCCAGTTTTTCGGCAATGGCCAGCTGAGAACCCAGACTGTCTTTGGAAAGCGATTGAGCGATGGGAATGTGAGCCTTGCGCAATATTTCGATTACGTTCAAGCTCTTTAATTTTGCCTCTGCCCCAAGCTGGATGAAATAAATTTTTGGTTTTTTCAAGATGCGTGGGTTGAGTTTTTTATACCAAGAAGAGGCTACTATTCTGTCTACTCCGATGGAAACGCCTACCGCCGGGACATCTTTTTTTGCTCCGATTTGATGAGCCAAATAATCGTAGCGTCCTCCGCCGGCAAGCGCTAGCGGGGTTCCATCTTCTCCACCCCCTTGTTCTATAAATTCAAAAACAGTGCGAGTGTAATAAGAAAGTCCGCGCACTAAATTTTTATTGATGTTGTACTGGATGTTCATTTCTTCCAAATACTCTAATACTTCTTTAAAGTGTTTTTTGCAAGCAGGGCAGAGAAAGGAAACCGAATCAGGAGCATTTTCGTTTATTTCTTTTGTTTTTTCTTCCTTGGAATCCAAAATGCGGAGCGGATTTACTTTTAAACGTTCTCGATCAACGCTTGGAAGCTGGTTGATATGTTTTTTGTAATAATTTGTCAGTTCTCTGATGTATCCATTCCGGCACTCCTTATCGCCGATTGAATTTATGTCCACCGAAAGATTTGAAGCTCCGGCCTCTTCCAGGATACTCATGCAAGTTTTTATCACTACCGCATCCATGATACTTTTTTCGTTTCCCAATGAATCCAAATCAAATTGCCAAAACTGTCTGTAGCGTCCGCGCCTATATTGAGCATGGAATGCAAACCATGCCCCAGCCGGTGATGCTATATC
>CAYIUM010000098.1:0-2726 GCA_964366675.1 uncultured Candidatus Saccharibacteria bacterium | reverse complement strand
CTTCCGATCTCTGATGTTCATTTTTTCTTTTTATTAATTCTTTTGCGCCCTCATAATGATTATCGTAAATGTGCGCGTTGGAAATACTGTGCGTATATATTCCGGGTTTTACTTCTAATTTTTGCGCCAGCGCGCACATTAAGAGAGAAAATCCAAATGTATCAAATGGACAACCGAGCATCATATCGTTTGAACGAATAATATTGTGCAAATGCAGTCGTCCACCGATTATATTGGCGGTAAAAGCGAAAGGACATGGCGCATTTTTTTTATAAACCCCCTTTAAATCTTTTCCATATAATCCGTCGTCTGCCGGATCCCAGGTGATTACCACTCCTTGTCTAGAATGTGGTTCTTCTTTTAGATGTTTTACCAATTGATCCAACTGATCTCGCCCAAAATGATGTCTCCATCTGTATCCATAAGCGGAAGTGATAGTGCCGTCTGCTTCTATAAATTCATCCCACATTTTTGTATATTTTCTTAGAAAATTTGTGTCCTTATCGCCGGTAATGAACCAAACCTGCTCAGCAATAGGGGATTTAATAGGATTTTTACGCAGAGTTAAGATTGGAAAACCATCTTTTTCAAGATCTATCTGAAAGTTTATCCCCGGCAGCATTTTTAGTTTATGGCCGGTGCGTTCATTTAATTCCTCAATCCCTTCCTTCATTATTTTTTTAATAATGTTTTGATAGATTGTATCGAAAGTAGTCATATAGTAGAGTATACAATAGAAACTTTATGGAAACAAAAAACATAAAATATCCATATTTGCCTCCCGATCGCTCAATTTTATACGTTCCAAAAGACAACAGATACATACTGGCTGCAAAAAAAATGGCGGAAGAATTTTCCACTGATAAAAAAAATCCGACTGGAGCGGTGATTATAAATAAAAACGGGGATATTTTAATTAGTGCTTCGAATCAATCTGTTTTAAAAAATAAATTTCTTTTGAATACTCATAAAAATTGGTGTATCAGGAAACTTTTTAAAATTTCATCCGGTCAAAAGTATTGGTTGTGTCCCGGGTGCGCTTCCTCAAAATATCATGCGGAAAGTTTGGCCGTAGGGAAAGCAAAAAATATGGGGGTTAGCATTTCCGGCTGTGATTTATATTTATGGGGACACTGGTGGTGTTGCAAGCCATGCTGGGACAAAATGATTTCCGCTGGCTTAAAAAATGTATATTTGCCAAAATAAAAATAAAGTGCTAGATTGATGAAATCATTCTCTCTATTAATTACATATTGGGAGTGACCCATTATGTATAAACACAATTCGGCTAAACCGAACAAATTCGGACGTAATCCGCATTTCTCTAAGGGGAAGCCACATTTTAAAAAAAGAAAAAATATATCCCGAGGCGAACGGATAGATTTTTCGCGTTTCATTAAAAAGAATGCTTATGTGGAAGAAAAACCTTATGTTCCCAAGCATAGCTTTTTTGATTTTCCTTTTAATGTACAGCTTCACAAAAACATAAAATCAGCTGGATTTGCCAAGCCGAGACCGATTCAAGACCAGGCAATCCCGACGATCATGCATGGAAAGGATATTTTTGGTATGGCCAATACTGGTACGGGCAAGACTGCCGCCTTTTTACTGCCTTTAATTGAAAAAATTTCCAAAACCAAAGGACAAGGCAAAAGAGAAATGGTTTTAATTATGGCGCCGACTCGGGAGCTTGCGTTGCAAATAGAAAGCGACTTTAAAATTTTGGCTTTCGGATTCGGAATGTTTTCCATTGCTTGTGTCGGAGGGCTTCCCATCATGAAACAAATCAGAGAGATAAAGCTCGGAGTTTCTTTTGTCATTGGCACACCGGGACGTTTGCGGGATTTGATTGACAAAAAATTTTTGGATCTGTCCACTTGCCACAGCGTAGTTTTGGATGAGGCCGACAGAATGTTGGATATGGGATTTAGAGACGATATGGTTTATATCATTGGCAAAACTTCGAAAGAACGCCAAACACTTTTCTTTTCCGCTACTCTTTCTCCTGATATTAAAAAATTGACGGGACAATATTTGAAAGATCCTGTTTTTGTTTCAGTAATTTCAGGCGAGACCTTAAAAAATATTGACCAAGACATTGTTCGTTTTAAAACCAAAGAAGAAAAATTATCCAAACTGCACGAAGTTTTGGAAAAAGAAGGCTCAGATAAAGTTTTAATCTTTCGGGAAATGAAACACAGCGTGGATTCCTTGGCTAAAGAATTGCACGGGATGGGTTTCAAAGTGGGCGGGATTCATGGCAACAAAAGAAGTCGAGAACGCATCCGGATTCTTGATTCGTTCAAAAAAGACCGCGTCAATATATTGATTGCCACAGATGTAGCCGCGCGAGGTCTGGATATTCCGGATGTTACTCATGTTATCAACTATGACGTACCTCAAACCTATGATACTTACATTCATCGCATCGGCCGAACCGGCCGTAGCGGCAAAAAGGGAACAGCGCTGACTTTTGTGCCAGCGTAGTGTATAATTATCTTATGCTAGGAAGAAGGCCAGAAAATCCAAAACAAAAAACAATGGAAGCTATTCCCGGAGAAAACCTATTTGTTTCCGCTATCAGACATGCAGTAAATGAAGGAGGCATGACTCTCGATCAGGCGCTCGCTAAATTTAGAGCAGATGCCAAAGCGACAGGACCTTACGATCTCCCTAATATCGACCAAGCTGAAAATTTTATCCGCGCATATTTGGAGGCAAAAAAT
>CAYIUM010000097.1:0-2842 GCA_964366675.1 uncultured Candidatus Saccharibacteria bacterium | reverse complement strand
CCAATATTGCTAAAAATCCGACAATAGCAAATACTTTTTCTTCCCGAGTTTTTAATTTGCCGGCGAAATCTTTAAAACTCATTTTGATGGTATTTTGAATCCTTTCCGTCAAATTTCCTATCATCTCTTCAATACTGATAACCTTACGCACCTCTACTTCCGGCAGAAATACTTTCTTGGGCATTCCTCCCAATACATCGCGGGCGAAACCCATCATGCTTTCTTTGGTAATTTGACTATCAGGCAAAAACACAACGACCTCGTTCTTTCTTTCCAGTGGCGCGAAAATTATTTTCTTGCCGAAATTATTTTTTATGTTTATTCCAAGTTTCTTGAAAAGTTCGTACAAACGCAATCTTTCTTCCAGATTTTTTATATCTCCTTGTTCTTCGTCCGTTAAATTCAAATTAGGTAAAAGCGATTTTGATTTGATTAAAATGAGAGTTGACGCCACCAACACAAAGCTGGCAATTTCAGCATGACCTAAACCACCTAACTGATTCATATAACTTAAGTAATCTTCCGTCACCGCCGCCAGTGATACATCATTGATAAAAAGTTTTCGCTTTTCCACCAAATCCAAAAGCAATCCAAACGGACCCTCAAAGCTGGTCGTCTTTATGGTATAAATTTTTGTTTCCACCCTTATATATTAGCATTTTTTGTAAAAAAAGATATAATAAAACGCATGAAAGGAAAATATGAACCGAGTAAACTAATTCTTGACCGCTACGCTAAAGTCTTGGTCCGTTTTGCTCTGGGCGGTGGTGAAGGCATAAAGAAAGGTGATGTCGTCCAAGTCAGCAGTTCTGAATCTGCCCGCAGGCTTTATTTTGCGGTATGTAATGCCATTATTGATGCTGGTGGCCATGTATTATCAAACTATTCGCCTGACGCGGAACAGGGGGATCGCCGTCGCAGTGAAAGTTTTACCAGATATTTTTACGAACATGCGCAGGACCACCAGATGGACCATTTTCCCCATAAATATCTTAAGGGGTTAGTGGATCAGATGGATCATTCTGTTTTTATTCTGGCGGATGCCAACCCTCATGCGCTTCGAGGCGTAAACCCAAAAAAAATCATGCGCCGCGGCATCGCGCTTAAGCGCTTTATGGACTGGCGTCATGAGAAGGAATGGCGGGGAAAATTTACTTGGACCGTCGCTTTGTACGGCACGCCGGCAATGGCTCACGAGGCGGGACTGGAAGAGCGCGAATACTGGAAACAGATTATCAAGGCTTGTTTTCTGGACGAAAAAGATCCCATCAAGAAATGGAAAGAGGTGTATCGTCAAATGGAACACTACCGCACTCGCCTAAACCGACTGGCTCCAAATACCGATCGGCTTCATGTCGTCGGACCGGATGTGAATCTCTGGATCAAGCTCGGAGAAAAACGAAACTGGCTTGGGGGCAGTGGTCGTAATATTCCTTCCTTTGAATTGTTTACCTCGCCGGACTGGCGCGGAACTTCCGGCTGGATTCGCTTCAATCAGCCCCTTTATCGGTATAGCAATAAAATAACCGGCATTGAACTCGTGTTTGAAAATGGCAGAGTCGTTAAATCCAAAGCTAAGACTAATGAAAAGTTGCTCAAAGAAATGATCGCCACAGCCGGCGCGGATAAAGTCGGAGAATTTTCTTTAACGGACAAAAGATTCTCGCGCATCACTAAATTCATGGCGGAGACCCTTTTCGACGAAAACATGGGTGGCCCGCACGGCAATACTCATATTGCAGTAGGCATGTCTTATCGCGATACCTACGCCGGTGATCCCTCTAAACTTTCTAAAAAAGAGGCCGAAACCTTGGGTTTTAATGATTCCTCGGTGCATACGGATATGATTTCAACCGCGCCCCGCACCGTTACCGCCCACCTCAAAAACGGTAAAGAAATAGTTATCTACAAGCACGGCCAATTCGTTCTGTGAGATAACTTTATTGAATGGCTGAAAGGGAATAAAGAGTAATTCTTAAGAGATATTGACACATAGTGTATAATGAAAGTATATGAAAACCATAAACAACCGGACAACGAAATATGATATTGACGACAGTTTTTTGAAACGATGGTCGCCACGGGCGATGGCGGGAGAAAAAGTGTCGGAAGAAGAGCTAATGACCCTTTTTGAGGCGGCACGCTGGGCGCCTTCGTCTTTTAATATGCAACCTTGGCGTTTTATTTATGCCATGCGCGATACAAAAGAATTTGATACTTTGTTTTCTTTTCTAATAGACTTCAACAAAGACTGGTGCAAGAACGCCGGGGTGCTCGTCGTTACTATTTCACATAAACTAGATTACAAAGGTAACCCTTCCGTCACTCATTCCTTTGACACGGGTTCCGCATGGGAGAATTTGACCCTACAGGCTTCCAAAATGAATCTTGTCGCCCACGGCATGTCTGGTCTTGATTATAAAACGGCAAAAACAAAACTGGGCATCCCCGATGATTACAATGTAGAAATGATGATAGCCGTCGGTAGACACGGAAAAATAGAAGATTTGCCGGAGAATATGCGCGCGGGCGAAAAACCAAGCGACAGAAAACCACTTGAGGAAATAGTTTTCAAAGGAAAATTTCCCGCCTAACCAACTATTCGCCTATTCGCGCGAATTAGAGATTAAGAAACTCTTATGGAAAATTGTTATGGATAAAAAAAGTTATCCACACCCCTTTTGTTTACTTTAGTTGACTAAAGTACTTTAGTGCGCTAAAGTATCGGGATGAGTAAAGGAATGAACAAAAATACGAATATTGGGACAGTGAAGCTGGTTCAAGGTATTGGACCTCAAATGAACTGGGATAAAAAAGCCGAGCGGTTGGTTAATGCTATTTT
>CAYIUM010000096.1:0-2843 GCA_964366675.1 uncultured Candidatus Saccharibacteria bacterium | reverse complement strand
ACTCCCCCGCCCCCCACCCACACCACCCCCCTTCCCCACCCCGACGCTCTTCCGATCTTACTCCGCGCGCTATTTTCTATCGGTTTGAGAAGGAATTGCATAAACAAAAAATCTCGGTTGCCGTTGTGGTTCAAAAAATGGTAGAATCAGAAATGTCAGGGATTGCTTTTTCTGTTCATCCGGTTACGAAAGACTTTAATCAAATGATTATTGAAGCATGCTTCGGTCTTGGAGAAGCAATCGTTTCTGGACAAATTACACCGGATAGTTATGTTATTGAAAAAGAACCGAGAAAAATTATTGATGTAAATGTTGAAAAACAAGAGCGAGGATTGTTTCGGGCATCTTCCGGTGGCAACGAATGGCAGGAAATAAAAGAGCCGAAAGCGTCATCGCAAGTTCTATCGAAAGAACAAATTTTAAAACTTGCCGATACAATAATCAAAATCGAAGAACATTATATAAAACCACAAGATGTAGAATGGGCTTTCGCGCAAAATAAATTTTATATTCTGCAAAGTCGTCCCATTACTACACTCTAAATTATTATGGACAACATTGTTAAAAAAATCAGCGATATAAAATGGATTAGCCGTTGGGCTGGTTCTTATACTTTTATTTCTTGTTCATACTGGGGGCCACAATATCATCATTCCCTCAAAAAACATTTAGGGGAATACTTTGACCACACTTTGTTTATCCATCGCAAGGGTACAGTTTCCTTTTTTATTGCCGAAGATGAATTTAGGCATTTGGGGGAAACATTAGCCAAACAATCCGAAGAAGAATTATCTTTCGCAAAAAAGTATTGCGACGCAATCAAAAAAAATACCGATATTCTACTCCCATTGATGGAAAACTTGCAGAAAAAAATCCCGACCCTAGCGGAATACGAAGAATTTAGTTCGGTATTTGATCGCCATTTGGCGTATCATGTTTTCATCAAAAAAACTATAGATTTTTTGAGTATTGAAGGATTAGATAAGCTCCTGCCAATTTTCAAGGACGCTCGCCTTTATTCAGAAAAAATTTATAGTGAAAGTGAAAGATTTTTCCGAAATGTCATGAAATTGATAGCCGGAAAGGAAAAATATGAAGCCGACTATTTAACTTGTCTAACTCAAGAAGAATTTGAAAATTATCTAAAAAATGGCAACCTTCCTGACGAATCCGAACTTAAAAATCGTTATGAGGCGAGCGTCCTTTATTTTGAAAAAGATAAAATGTTTCTCTTGCTTGGTAAAGACGTAGATGAGGCCGAGGATGCTATCACCAAACAGGCAATGGCGGATAAAAATGAGGTTAAGGGAATTACCGCTTATCCGGGAAAGGTAATCGGTAAAGCAAGAGTTATTTTAGATCCCTTTAGTGCAGAAGTTTTTAATGAAAATGACATTTTAGTTACGGGAATGACCCGACCGGAATTTATGCCACTTATCAAAAAATCTGCAGGGATTGTTACGGATGTCGGCGGCATTTTATGCCATGCCGCAATCACCGCAAGAGAGATGAAAATTCCTTGCGTAGTAGGTACTGCGGTGGCAACCAAAATTTTTAAAAACGGAGATATGTTGGAAGTTGATGCCGTCAACGGCATCGTTAAAAAATTAAATAATTAATCTGTGAGAAAAATTATATGAGCGAAAATTTTGAACAAGAACACTATTTTGCCACTAGACATGCTCGCCCAGCGAGGGAAGCGAAAGAGGGCGATCCGGTGTCAAAAGAATATCCCGACCTCACCGAGCAGGGTGTTGAACAGGCAAGAGAAAGAGCGAAAAATGAAATTTTCAATCTAATAAAAAATGCTCCGGAAAATGCTGTTATTTTTGTCGGCGGCACATCTGACCAGCCCCGCACAAAACAAACCGCGGAGATTTACGGGGACGCACTTTCCGCGCTGAAAGAAGAACTGGAACACGAAAAAATAACTGTCATCACAAAATCAGATATTGACCGATTGGTTGCAGAAAATGTCGGTGAAGAAGCGGTCAAAGCCGCCGCGAAAGAAAAGGCATTTATGCCTGGCCAGATAATTAAAGTTGTTAAGAAACTACAAGAAATGGTTGCAAATAGCCCTGGCAAGGTGATTATTGATTATCCTTTGATGTTGAAAGAGCTTGCATATAAATATAATAATCGCTGGACTGATCAAAAAGGAAATAAAACTGAATACTTTGCTGAGGTGCTTAAAAAGCACGGACAAAATCACTATACCGCCGGTGAAGATTGGTTAGAAAATCAGGGACGTTTGGAAGTAGGTGAAAAAGTGCTTCAAGGCCCAAACCCGCAAGAAGTTGCGGAGGAATATTTGCAAGGACTAAAAAGGCTACGCGCCTTTGTCGAAAAAAATGCTCCTGGCCGTCCTGTGATCGTCGGAGAAGTAGGACATCAGTGGGATTTAGATGCCTTAGTTACATATTTGGCAAATGACGGAAAGGTAGATTTTGAGGGATACAAAAAGGTTAGTCAAGGTCAAGGAATTATGAAAGAAGCAGAAATGACGGAAGTTGTAATTGAACCAGAAAAATCAGTTATCAAGTATAGAGGAAAAGATTTTATACAAGAATAGCCGCCGCCGAAAAAATCTGAAAGCGAAGCCCGCCCGCATTCATTCCCCAGACCCCTTTCTGCGGGCGGGAAATGCATTCTCGGTTTTGCCAAATCAAAATCCCCAGAAAATAGTTTTGGCAAAACCGAGTCCGAATTGAAGCCCCGCCACACTGCCCAGAAACTTCTAGGGCAGAACCCCAAAAAGAAAAAATGTCCTTTCCATTTTAGAAAAAATCGGTCGCGCGCAAATCCGAAAAGCAAGGAACATTTTTTCTTTTTGGGGTTGCCGA
>CAYIUM010000095.1:0-2917 GCA_964366675.1 uncultured Candidatus Saccharibacteria bacterium | reverse complement strand
CTTCCATTCCTAAAATAGCAATAATGTCCTGCAAATCCTTGTAACGCTGAAGAACACGCTGAACTTCGCGAGAAACATCATAATGTTCTTGTCCAACTATATTTGGGTCAAGAATTGTACTGGATGAGTCAAGCGGATCAACTGCCGGATAAATGCCGATTTCTGAAAGCGAACGATTGAGCACTACTGTGGAATCCAAATGCGCGAATGTGGTAGCCGGAGCGGGGTCAGTCAAATCATCTGCTGGCACATAAACAGCTTGTACGGAAGTAACGGAACCTTTATCGGTAGAAGTAATACGTTCTTGTAGAATTCCCATTTCTGTTCCAAGCGTCGGCTGATAACCCACGGCTGAAGGAATACGGCCAAGCAAAGCGGAGACTTCGGAACCAGCTTGGGTAAAACGGAAAATATTATCAATAAAGAGAAGCACATCTTTACCTTCTGCATCACGAAAATGTTCCGCCATAGTCAAACCAGAAAGAGCCACACGTAGACGCGCGCCCGGTGGTTCATTCATTTGTCCAAAAACCATGGCTACTTTCGGCAAAACTCCTGATTCTTTCATTTCATGATAAAGATCATTTCCTTCGCGAGTGCGTTCTCCAACTCCCGCAAATACAGAATATCCTCCATGATTACTGGCTATATTGTGAATAAGTTCTTGAATCACAACAGTTTTACCAACACCGGCGCCTCCGAACAATCCCACCTTGCCCCCTTTCAAGACTGGACAAATAAGATCTATCACTTTGATACCAGTTTCCAAAATTTCCACTTTAGTAGCCTGTTCGACATATTCTGGAGCTTTACGATGGATAGGCAATCTTTTTTCTGCCGTTATGGCTTTGCCATCATCAATAGCCTCTCCCAGAACATTAAAAATACGGCCAAGAGTGGCGCTACCTACAGGCATGGAAATAGGCGCTCCGGAATTGATTACTTCCATTCCACGAGAAAGACCGTCAGTAGTATCCATCGCCACGGCTCTAATTACTCCGCCTCCCAAATGTTGTTCGGTTTCCAAAATAAGTTTTTTGTTGCCATTTTTAACTTCCAGCGCGGTATAGATATCCGGCAAATTTTGATTCTCATCGCCAAAATCTACATCCACGACCGGCCCGATTATTCTCTTTATTGTTCCTGTATTTTTCATAATAATTTTTCTTTATAAACCTGCTAATTTCATTTTTGTTTTTTACTTTCAACTGACACTCGCCATCCCCGCGCTTATCTCTGATATTTCTCTAGTAATGTTCGCCTGCCTTGCTTTATTAAACATCAAAGTCAGATCATCTATCATCTCTCCGGATGCATCGCTGGCATTTTTCATAGCCACCATACGAGATGACTGTTCGCTGGCATTCGATTCTAAAAGCATCTGGTATATCTGCATGCGGGTCAATTTTTCAGCGAGTAAGCTAATTAATTTTACCTTATCCCCTTCGAATAGATAATCAGACTTCACCCCTTCGCCCCTCTCCTTAGCAAGGAGAGGGGTTGGGGAGAGGTTCTGGGATTCGATTAAATCTTTTAGTTCTGCCCTACTCACCGGTAATATCTGTTTGATGTTTGCTTTTTGGGTGAGAGCAGAAACAAAGTCGGTATAAGCGACTAAAACTTTATTATAATGGGAAACGCTGTATTCGTTTATAACCATTGTCGAAACTGGAGCAACTTCGGACAAAGAAATTTTATCGGAAAGCGCTGGAAAAGAAGCAAGCACGTTGATCCCCATCCGACGCATGGCCACATCTCCTTTCCGGCCGACCGAAATTACATCTATATTTTTATTTTGACTCTTAAGCAGCAAAATAGTCTTCTTCAAAACCTGTGCATTGTAAGCTCCGCACAAACCGCGATTAGAAGTGATCAAAATAAGCAGAATTTTTCTTTGGTCCGCCGTGGCTTTATGCGAAGGTAACCCTGAACGCTCTGTAAAAAGTGGATGTTCTAACTCTTCCGCGTTTCTTGCAATAGATGTTAAAATCTCCCATGAATATTCGGCGTACAACCTTGAAGCGAGCGTAGAAGCCACCGCGCGTTTCATCTTCGAAGCCGCCACCAGCTCCATCGCTTTGGTAATTTTCTTGGTATTCTTGACACTTTTAATTCTTCTTTTGATTTCTTTAGTTCCAGCCATAAAATTAGCTTCTAGCTTTTAGATTTTTGAAAACTGCTTTTAAAATCGGCAATTGTTTTTTTAAGCTCTTCTTCGCCTTTGTCTGTCCACATTTTGCTCTCTTTTATGTCTTTATAAAAAATTTTTGCATTGCGTTCGCTGTAATCAATCAAGCCGTTTTCAAATTCTTTTATTTTATCCACCGGAACATCATCCATAAAGCCTTTGGTCAAGGCATAAAGCGTAACTACTTGATGTTCCATTTTTACCGGAGCATATTGGAGCTGTTTAAGCACTTCCACGGCCCTTTTACCTCTTTCCAACTGACGTTTTGTTGATTCATCCAAATCCGAACCGAACTGGGAAAAAGCTTCAAGCTCTCGGAATTGCGCCAAGTCCAATTTCAGTGTGCCCGCTACTTTTTTCATTGCCTTAATTTGCGCGCTGGAACCAACACGAGAGACGGAAAGACCAACATTAACCGCCGGACGGATACCTTTATAAAACAAATCGGTTTCCAAAAAAATTTGTCCATCGGTGATAGAAATAACGTTCGTTGGAATGTAAGCGGATACGTCTCCGGCTTGCGTTTCAACAATTGGAAACGCAGTAATTGATCCTCCGCCATATTTAGTATTTCTTCGACAAGCGCGTTCCAACAATCGAGAGTGCAGATAAAAAACATCTCCCGGATACGCTTCTCGGCCAGGCGGACGACGCAAGAGCAGAGAAATTTCGCGATAAGCGACAGCATGTTTGGAAAGATCGTCATAAATAACCAAAACGTCTTTCCCC
>CAYIUM010000094.1:0-2958 GCA_964366675.1 uncultured Candidatus Saccharibacteria bacterium | reverse complement strand
AAATTATATTTGGAGTTATTCGAGACGAAAGTTTGAAAAAAGGAGAACTTAAAGTCACTGTTGTTGCGACTGGCTTTTCTGGTCAGGGCTCAGAAGTTATTCTCAAAAGAATGGAGGAAAAAGAGAAAGTTAAAAAATAATAGAGTATTTTCATTACCCTATTATTTTTTTTAGTTTTCTAATGTTAAAATTTTATTTTTGATAACTAATTTGCTTTTCATACACCCAAGTAATTCTCTTTTTTCTATGGTACTTCCTTCTTGAAGAAGATATTTAGCATAGGCTCGGACATTGATTCTTTTCTCTATTTTGGCAGCATCTTTGATGTCCAATACTGATCTTTGGAATTTTTGGAGTCTTTTTACTTCTTCCTCAAACTTATGCCGCATGCCAAATTCATTGACGTCTATCTGATCAATAATTTTTAGTAGTTGGTCAATGATATTTTCTTCTCGTAAATAGCCACCTTTGCAATGCAAATCTCTGCTCCTCGTGCAGCCATAATAAATGTATTTAGCGGAAGTGCCGTCTTTGAGTTTTTTGTATTTTTCTCCGGCGGAAATGCCTGACCCGCAATGTCCGCAGGTAATTAATTTAGTGAAGGCAAATTCTCGGCTTTCGCGAACAATTTGGTCCCTTTTCAATTGTTCTTGGACTTTATCATATAGATCCTTAGTAATGAGCGGCTCGTGTTTCCCGGTATACCAGTTGCCGCTCTCTTTCGGATATTCAAAGACTCCATAATAAAAGGGATTCTGGAGAATCAGATAGATATTGCTAAGCGATAAATTTTTGTTGCCTCTGGTTTTGTAGTTAATTTCAAACTTGAGCCAATGATAAATCTTTCTCCCGCTCCATTTCTCATATGCCATTTTTTCAAATATCTTCTTTATAATCGGAGCTCGTATTGGATCCACAATCGCATGGCATTTCCGATCAATGCGTTTTTCATTGAGATAGCCGCTGGGCGCCACTCCCGGACGTAATCCCATTTCGCAGCGAGTTCGAAGACCTCGTTTCACATTCACTCCTTTTTGGTCATTTTCTAGTTTTGCTTGCGAGCATAATATCATCAAAAGGAATTTCTCGTTAGGGGAATTAGAGAATCGCTGCCCAAAAGTTCTTATTTCAAATAGAAGTTTCTGATCCATGAGATCCACCAAACTCCCCAAATCTCCCGCGTTTCTACTCAGTCTATCCGGAGCCCAAGTAAGAATACCGTTGAATTTTCCGGCTTTGATATCGGCAATCAGTTCATTAAAGATAGGACGAGCCCCTGTTTCTTTAGCAGAATGGCTTTCTCTTTTTATCTCCACAATTTGCAGAGATTCCCGTTCGGCAATTTGCAGCATCTCTTTTATTTGAGAATCAATGGAAAGCACTTGCCTTTCCTCTGATTCGATTGAGCGGCGGGAGTAAAGACAATATTTTAGCGCTGCTCCTTGCCCTGCTACTGGTTGAGTATTCATAGTAGGAGCAAGGATGCCGCCAGACCCTGAGTAAGTCCAGAGGTATGGCTACAAGGCTATGAATCCATTATCAAGTCAAATTGCAAAATGAGACACGAAAAATACCCTTAAAAAAAGTCTCATTTGTCTCATCTCCCTATTATTTTTAGAAAAATGAGACAGTGGATGAGACACCTATTTTTCTAAAAATAAACACGTAAAATATACTCGGTTTGGTGTCTATTTTGTCTATTTTTCCTCTTATTTATGGAACAGTTCAATATGCCGTTTTCGTGTTCCGTTTGTTCCGTTTTTAGATTTTTGACCCTAACCGAGACACCTCATTTTGAAAGTCGCCAAAAGCTCCAAATTTACCTTCAAAGTTTTAGTTCACAACCGAATCACCGCGCAAATTATAAAAACGGAACTAAATATTGACTTATTTTATAAGTTATTTTATTATTTTATCAGCAAATTCAAATCTTAATAGGGGGGGGGTGAATGAACATAGTGCCTTCGGCGCAAAAACCGTTAATCCTGAAAAATGACGGGAAACTGGAGTTGTTTTTTCTTGGAGTCGGTTCAGCTTTCGCGGCAACGCTGAGGCAGACCAATTTTTTGATTATCAAGGGCGATACTCATATCATGGTTGATTTTGGAATGACTGGGCCGGCAGCTCTTTTGGAAACTGCGGGACTTAAACCTACGGATATTGAAGTGGTATTGCCGACACATTCTCATGCCGACCATGTTGGCGGGCTTGAATGTCTTGGGCTTATGAACCGCTATGTCGGCCAGAAATTTTTGAAAAAACCCAAAACAAAATTGATTATTACGGAGGAGTACCAGCAAGTGCTTTGGGATCGGACTTTGCGCGGTGGCATGGAGTATAATGAAGAAGATATGTCTAATAAGCGTACGTTGGGCCTTGGTGATTATTTCAATATCGTTAGGCCTACGTGGAAGACGCATCAATCCAGGCAAATTTTTGAAATTGACTATGGGGGGATACATCTGGAAATGTTCCGGACAAAACATGTTCCTGATTCAGCTCCGGGCTGGGAAGCTTCTTTTATCAGTTATGGTTTATTCATTGATGACCGGGTGTTTGTTTCTATGGATACACGATTTGATTCAGAGCTTATTAATATGTATGCCGGAAAATCAGAAGTGATGTTTCATGATGTTCAGTTTTTTCCCGAAGGAGTTCATGCGTCTCTAAGCGATCTTAGGGGACTTCTGTCGGAAATTAAATCAAAGATGTTTTTGATGCATTATGGCGATGATTGGGCCAAGCACGACGTCTCTGATTTTGGCGGATGGACTAGCTCTGGAGTACGCTATTGTTTCTAAAATTTGAAATACACCCCTTGCAACATAGGGGTGTTTTTTATATCCTAAAATGGCAGTTGTTTATGATAAAAAAGATAAAAAATAAGTACGTTGTCTTATCAGAAACAACCGGCAGGAAATTCGGCACATATAAGACTAAAAAAGAGGCAGTGAAAAG
>CAYIUM010000093.1:0-3004 GCA_964366675.1 uncultured Candidatus Saccharibacteria bacterium | reverse complement strand
TTTGCGCTTCTTCTTTGGCGCCGACCATCATTTGTTTGATGTCAATTTCGATAGATCGTCTTTTTCCGAGCGCCACAATTACGCGCAGATAATATCCCACTCCGACACCCAAAAGGAGCGCCCCGGCGCTTATCAAAATTATTATTAATGTTGGACTCATAAGCTTTGTGTCAGCTCACAAGAACATGCCACTATATTTATGGATTGATTTCCTCCCAAGCAAAGACCTTAATAAAGATTTTATTTACCTCGCCAAGGCGCGGAAAATTCAGCTTTAGACGCTTCATAATATATGGAATATTCCTCTAAACCAGACTTTAATTAATCAAAATAAATTTGTAAAATTCAACATTTTCAGTATAACAGATAGAGAAAAATATGTCTAGTCTTTACTCTAGACAGTGTTTTTAGAAGATACTGGGGCCTTGGATTTTGTCACTATCTCATCAACAATTCCGTATTTTTTCGCCTCTTCGGCATCCATAAAGAAATCTCGATCTACGTCTTTTTCCACTTGCGCCAAAGACTTGCCGGTATTTTTTGCCAAAAGCTTATTCAGGTTGTCTCTGGTTTTTAAAATATGTTTCGCGGTAATGGCGATATCTGTTGCTTGGCCTTCTACGCCGCCCAAAGGTTGATGAATCATTACTTCCGCGTTTGGTAGGATGAAACGTTTCCCTTTTTTGCCAGCAGAAAGAATAATGGCTCCGCCGGAAGCAGCCAGGCCGACACAAAAAGTGGCGATATCAGGACGAACATGGTTCATTGTATCAACAATAGCCATAGTGGAAGTGACCGATCCACCGGGAGAGTTAACATAAAGGTAAATATCTTTTTTGCTGTCTTCTGATTCCAAAAAGAGGAGTTGGGCGATAACAATATTGGCGGTATGGTCATCAATCGGCCCGCCTAAAAAAATAATGCGCTCGCGCAAAAGCCGAGAGTAAATGTCATAAGCTCTCTCACCAAACTGACTCTTTTCAATTACCGTTGGTATAAGCATGCCTTAGATATTACACCCCTTTAAGAGCCAAATCAAGAATTTTTGTTTTATATCTTTTCTGATACTATACTCATATGCTTCTGATTCCATTCTATAATCCGGAAAAATCATACGAAGAGAATTTCGAAAAAGGTCCGTTTGGAACCTTTGCTGACAAGACAGTGAAAAAAAATGAAGGAGAACCACGGTTTAATTTTTTAGGCTACCAAGTTTTTTCACCTTTTGGTATTCCTGCCGGACCGCTGATAAACGGAAAGTTTGCACAGGCCGCGTTGGATAAAGGTTTTGACATCGTAACTTATAAAACGGTTCGTTCCGAAAAATATCCTTGTCACTTGTGGCCCAATATTTTGAGTGTCAAGGTTGACAAAGATCTGGTTCTGACAAAGGCAAAAAGTGGAATAATAGCGAATCATGACTATAAACAACCTCTTTCAATTACCAATTCATTTGGCGTGCCGTCGTTTAAACCCGAATTCTGGCAGAAAGATATGGCTCAAGTTTTAAAGAATATGCGTACTGGGCAAATTTTAATTGGTGCTTTTCAGGGTACAAAGAGAGAAAAGCAAAATGCAGAAGAATATATAAACGATTTTATTTCAACTGCCCGAATGCTTAAGGAGACCGGCGTCAAAATCATTGAGGTAAACTTAAGTTGTCCGAATGAAGGTACGGACGATTTTCTGTGTAATGATACAAATCGCAGTGTAAAAGTGGCAAAGGCTATAAAGAAAACCATAGGCAACATTCCTCTTATTATTAAAATCGGATATTTCGAAAATGAAGGCGTGTTTCGAAATTTTGTCAAAGAAATTGGTCCTGTTGTTCAAGGAATCTCCGCTATTAATACTATTCCTGCAAAAATCGTGGATAAAAACGGCGATCAAGCGCTTCCTGGGAAGGGTCGTTTACAAAGCGGAGTTTGCGGTTCTGCCATTAAATGGGCAGGTTTAGACATGGTGAAAAAATTAAAAAAATTGCGTGAAGAATTTAAATATTCTTTTACCATCATCGGCGTGGGTGGGGTAATGACTCCTGAAGATTTTTCAGAATACAGGAATGCTGGAGCAGATATAGTCATGTCGGCCACCGGGTCAATGTGGAATCCGTATCTTGCGCAGGAGATAAAGGAAAGGTTAGGATGAATAGCATGAAAACGTCTAACGAGGAGGTCGTGGATATTTTGGAAAAGACTGGAGCTATCGTTGACAACAGCCACTTTGTTTATGTTTCCGGCAAACACGCATCGGTTTATATTAATAAAGATTATATTTATCCCCATACCGCGTATATTTCGCGAATTGCCGAAATAATTGCGCAAAAATATAAAGACAGTTTGGTTGATGTCGTAGTTGGACCGTCTACCGGTGGTATCATACTTTCTCAATGGACGGCATATCATCTTTCTCGCTTAAAAGACAAGGAAGTGTTGAGTATTTATACGGAAAAACAACCAGATAAAGACCAGATTTTCACCAGAGGTTATGATACATATGTAAGAGGTAGAAATGTTTTGGTTGTCGAGGATGTGGTAACGACGGGCGGTTCAATAAAAAAAGTTATCAATAGCGTTCAAAAGGAAGGCGGCAGAGTTCTGGCCGCATGCGCAATAGTAAACAAAGATCCGACAAATATCAATCCAAGCTTTATCGGCGTGCCCTTCGATTATTTAGCCATAGTGGGAATGGACGTTTATGACGAAAAAGATTGTCCTCTATGTAAAGTCGGCGTACCAATCAATGTACAATTGGGTCATGGAAAAAAGTATCTGGAATCTAAAAAATGATTGTAAACAAATATAATCGAAGAGCCAAAAAGGTAAATTCACTGCTTTGCGTTGGACTGGATTCGGATTTTTCAAAAATTCCAAAAAAATTTTTGAAAAATAAATTTCCGCAGTTTGAATTCAATAAGTGGATTATAGAGGAGGTTCACAATTTCGCGGTCGCGATAAAGTGTAACACTGCCTTTTATGAAGCTCGCGGAGATAGAGGAGTGGCA
>CAYIUM010000092.1:0-3023 GCA_964366675.1 uncultured Candidatus Saccharibacteria bacterium | reverse complement strand
AATTTTTCCGTTTGAGTCAGCTTTTCAGATACGGAGGCATTGCCTCCGTCTGTTCCCGCATTGGTTGCTTGTTCAGCTTTCAGTTTGGCTATCGCCACACTATCCAGTATTCCCGGAGTGGTTTCTTTTTGAGTCGGATCGGTTCCCCACAAACTTTCTTCCCAATCCAAGATACCGTCTCTGTCCGTATCTTTATTCACCAAATCTTTTATCGCCACATTATTGTAGGTCAGCCCATTTTCTTGATTGATTGATTGATATATTTCTTTATTATTCAAAAATGATGGCGTTTTTAAGAAAAAAAGCGCAACAAGAAAAACAATCGCAAAAGCAATCCAAAACACCTTTTTGTTTTTTGATAAAATCTGTTTAATTATGCTCCAATTGTACCATTTTTAAAAAAAGAAACTAGCTTTTTGCTTTCCCTATGCTACAATTTCAGTGTGAAAAAATTTCTTTCTTTTGTCATTTCTTTTGTTATGTTTTTTCCGCTTTCTGTTTCCGCTTTTATTGCTGTGGGACCCCCTTTTGGAGGAACTATTATTTCCGCTGTTCCTTGCACATGCAGTCCTTATACTAGGATAACTATAATGACTGCGCGTGGTGCGATTAGTCTAGACTATCCTTATTTCAGTCAAAAATATCTAAGTTTCAATACCCCAAAAACAACATATTTGCTTGGTTTTTACCGGTTCGGACCTTCATGTTTGGATTATGAAGGTGTCGAATGTAGTCCACGCAAAACCCCAGCGCAAGGAACGATCACTCCCATCCTAGGTTCCTCACCTAGATAAAGATAAATTAATTTTTGACAAGCTCAATCCATTCCGCAAGCGTCAAATTCTCCGCCCTTTTGTATCCCAACTCTGTCAAAGCCCGCCTTTGACAGATATTTTTTAGGTTTCTGGACAGCTTTTTTCTTTTGTGAGCAAAGCCTGTTTTCACTATTTCCCAAAATTTTTCCTCATTAATTATCCCCTCCTCTCCTTTATCAGGAGAGGGCTGGGGTGAGGTGAATAACTTTCGCGAAATATTTTTTATGCTGATTATGGCGGAATCTACCTTGGGTGCAGGACTGAAATATCTTTTATTCACCTTCATTATCATTTTTGGTTCTCCGTAGGCTTTGACGGAAATCGATAGAATGCTCTCTTTCTTGTCTCGAGCCACGATTCTTCTTGCCACTTCATGTTGCACCATCAAAACCATCATTTCTGGCTGGCGGTCGGCTGTTAAAAATTTTTTCAAAATCGCACCGGTGATGTTGTAAGGGATATTGGCAATTATTTTGTAGGTTCTAGTGTCTAGGTTGTAGGTTCTAGTATTAAATTCTAGAATATCAGCGCATACTAGTATGAGAGTATTGGAGGCAATTTCTTTTTCAAATTTTGTTTGCAAAAACTCAAAAAGTTCTCTGTCTTTCTCTACAGCTATGACTTGTCCTGCCTTTTCTAAAAGCTTCTCTGTAAGCGCTCCCCTACCCGGTCCAATTTCCAAAATTATATCGTCTGATTTTATTTCTCCCGCTTCAATAATTTTTCGCAAAGCGATTTCCGATTTTAAAAAATTTTGTCCAAGCGATTTCTTTGCTTTCATCCCGTTTAGAAGCAGATCGCGATCCTCTCGCGTACCTGACATTTTATATTATTAATTTCGATCATCTTTAGTTCCATATTTTTATTTGTTTTTAAATTGCGATCGCGGCTTCTAACGGGATCATATATAAATAGTCTTAATTCTATCCTTTTCTCCCTCTTTTTCCAACAAATCCGCCGGGATATCGGAAATAAATTCTGATGGAGTATTTATTTGACGGGATCCGAAAATGGTGCGGAAATTTGCGAAAGATAAAAATAATTTTTCCTTGGCGCGGGTGATAGCCACATAAAAAAGCCGACGCTCTTCTTCTCTGTCTGTTCCTGTTTCTTCGTTATGTTTTTGGTGCGGAAAAAGTCCATCTTCTAATCCAGTGACAAAAACATATTTAAATTCAAGTCCTTTTGACGCATGCACTGTCATTAATTTCACTCCATTTATTTCTTTCTTTTTACTTGTCTTATTTTCATTTATCATTAGCGAATCTTGGTCCGATGCCAAAGACGCGTCTTCTAAAAGCTTTTCTACTCCTCGGCCATTTTCCAAGTTGTCATATTTAAGAGCTAAAGTAGCCAACTCTTTTATATTTTCCAACCTTTCCATGTCCTCTTCCGTGCCGGAAGATAATTCTGCTTCAATGCCGGATTTTTTGACCACAAATTTTATTACCTGGCTTGTTTTTGCATTGTTTATTTTTTCTTTTATTTCTTCTAGAATTTTATAAAAATTATTTATTTTAATTCTCACTTTTATCGGCAAATTTTCCCCGCCTGCTCCCGAAACTTCGTGAGGGCGGGCAGGCATTTCTTTGGTAAAAATTTTAGCCAAAGTAACTTTACCAATGCCTCGCGCCGGAAAATTTATGATGCGTTTTATATCCGACAGGCTTTCTCTATTTAACGCTGCGCGTAAATACGCCAAAGTGTCTTTGATTTCTTTTCTTTCAAAAAATTTAACACCCAAAACTTGGTATGGAATATTGTAACGAAGCATCGCTTCCTCCAATGCTCGAGATTGAAAATTCGCGCGGTATAATATGGCGATTTCTGAAGCACCACCCCGCCCTGCTGGGCGCCCCTCCTCATCAAGGAGGGGAAGGTTGGATTCCTCTCCCCCTGCTAAGGGGGAGTGTCCAGAGGACGAGGGGGTCTGTATTCCATCCAGTATCTTAAGAATTTTGGTGGCGACAAAATCTGCTTCGTCGTTTTCGTCCAGCGCCTCGTACAGGCCGATTTTTTCTCCGGCATTATTTTTGGTAAATAAATTTTTCTCCGGACGGTATTTATTTTTTCTGATTATTTCATTGGCTGCCTCCAAAATATTTTTGGTGGAACGGTAGTTTTGCTCCAATAAAATTATTTTCGCATTCGGATAATCTTTTTCAAAACTTAAAATATTTTTTAAATTCGCTCCGCGCCAGGAATAAA
>CAYIUM010000091.1:0-3069 GCA_964366675.1 uncultured Candidatus Saccharibacteria bacterium | reverse complement strand
TTGAGCGTGTAGTTCAGTGGTAGAACGCTGTCCTGATAAGACAGAGGCCGATGGTCCGATTCCATCCACGCTCACATGGAAGAAAACAAAAATAAATCATATTGGCAACCAGCTATAGAAATATTTACCCAAGTTTCTACTTGGATTGTGATTCCTATTGTTTTAGCCCTTGTATTTGGTAAAATGCTTGATGCGCGTTATGGTACACGACCAGTTATATTTTTAATTTTGGCTGGGGCTGGTTTTTTGTTTTCATGTATGGGCATAATCCGAATCATAAAGAATTACATAAAAAAATTACAAAGTATTACAAAGCAGAATAATAATTTCAAAGACCAAGATCAAAAGAATTAATTTATGGAACAAATTTCACACGAAATTACATTATTTGCCGAGCCAATTTTTCATTTTAGAAATTTCGCGATTACCAATGCTCTTCTGACCTCGTGGGTGGTGGTCGCTATTATTATTGTTTTATCTTTTATTTTGCGTTCCAGACTTCAAACGATTCCCGGCAAATTGCAGAATATTTTCGAAATTATTATGGACGGTGCGCTGGATTTGTGCGATCAAGTGACCAATAGTCGGGCTTTATCTGTGAAAGTTTTTCCTATTGCTATTTCTGTTTTCTTTTTTGTTTTAATCAATAACTGGTTGGGGCTTCTGCCTATCGGCGGGCTTGGAATTTTAGAAAGAGAGCCTCATAGTTTGGCTTTTATTCCTTTTCTTCGCGGTGGTACGGCGGATGTTAACACTACCATAGCACTGGCCGTCATGGCGGTTCTAGGCGCGAACTTGTTTGGTATTTTTTCCATCGGCCTGTGGAAAATTTTTAATAAATATGTTAATCTCAAAGCATTGGGGCAAGTATTTACCAAGATCAAAAAAGATAAAACAGTAATTATTGTCGCTCCAATTACCTTCTTCGTAGGGTTGCTCGAATTAATTGGTGAATTCGCTAAAGTGGCGTCCCTCTCGTTCCGACTTTTTGGGAACGTTTTTGCTGGAGAAGTTCTTTTAGCGTCAATGGCGGCCCTATTTGCTTACATTCTGCCAGTACCGTTTCTATTTTTGGAAATACTGGTTGGGATGATTCAGGCGCTTATTTTTGCAATGTTGTTGGTGGTGTATTTTACGATTTCGGCTACCGACCACGAGGAACACGAACAAGAGGAAGATCATGGAAAAATTTATAAAGAGTCGATTATTAATAGTAATGTTTGATATAAAAAATTTATGGAATTAGATTTACACACCTTGGCTAAAGCTTTGGCTATCGGTTTGGGCGCTATTGGTCCCGGTATCGGTATTGGACTCATTGGAGCAAAAGCCATGGAAGCAATCGGTCGCAATCCGGAAGCGACCAATAAGATTTTGGTGCCGATGCTTTTGGCTTGCGCTTTCGCGGAAGCCATTGCCATTTATGCGCTGGTTATCGCGTTTTCAATTTAAGAATGGATTCAATCATTTCCACATTTCACATAGATTGGAAAATAATTATCGCTCAGGCGATAAATTTTGCCGTTGTTTTTGTGGTTCTTTATCTTTTTGCCTTGAAGCCGTTGGGAAAATTGATGGCAGAACGTACAGAAAAAATAGCTAAGGGAATCAACGACGCAAAATCAAACGCTGTTATGCTTGAAAAAACCAAAAAGGAATATGAGGAAATTATCTCTAGGGCTCGCGCGGAAGCAAATAAAGTTTTTCAGGACGGCAAGAAAGAAGCGGAAATAAAAAAAACTTTGATGCTGGAAGATGCGAAAAATCAAGTTGCATTGATAATTCAAAACGGTAAAAAAACTTTGGAGGTAGAAAAAGTAAAAACAGTGGAAGAGGCAAGAAAAGAAATAGTGAATCTGGCGATGCTGGCCGCGGAAAAAATACTTAGCAATAAACAAGATTTAAATAATTTATCATGACTGTCATTTTAAACAACGATATAGCTCGAGCCATTTATCTTGTTTCTAAAGACAAGAGTCGCGCTGAACAGTCGGTTATTTTCGGAAAAATAGTTAAGTTTTTATTTAAAAAACGAATGCTGTCCAAGGCTTCGGGCATACTCTCGCGATTAAATGTAATAATAAATAAAGAAGAAGGCAGAATAGTGGCGAAAGTATCAAGCGCGAAAAAACTGGATCATCAACCTAAAACGCACCTTGAACATATCCTCAAAAAACGTTATGCTGCGAAAGAAATTTTTTTGGATGAAAATTTGGATGAAAAGTTATTGGGTGGATTAAAGATAAGAGTGAACGACGAAGTTATAGATTTATCGGTTAGAAATAAAATCAAAAAATTACAAGAACACTTAACCAAGTCCGCATGAACAGCAACCACATTGTAGAAAATTAAAAAAAAGAAATAGAAAATTTTTCCCTTCAGTTGAAGGTTGAAAAAGTGGGTCAAGTACTGGAGGTTTTTGATGGCATCGCGAAAGTCTCCGGTCTTTCCAACATTAAATCTTCCGAAATGGTGGTTTTTCAAAACGGCGTCGTCGGTGTAGCTCTGAATTTGGAAGAAGATGCGGTGGGAGTGATTATTCTTGGAGATTTTTCCAAGATAAAAGAAGGCGATGAAGTGAAATCGACTGGCAGGATTCTGGAAGTGCCTGTTTCCAATAGTATTTTAAGCAGAGTGGTGAACGCCGTGGGTGTCCCCATAGACGGAAAAGGAACAATTAAATCGGATAAAACTTATCCGATTGAAAAAGTGGCTCCGGGCGTGATCACTCGTCAAGCGGTCAGCGAACCGGTGGCTACCGGTATCAAGGTAATTGACGCCATTATTCCGGTCGGCCGCGGCCAACGCGAACTCATTATTGGCGACCGGCAGACTGGTAAAACAGCTATCGCCATCGATACTATTCTGAATCAGAAGGGCCAGAATCTGATTTGTGTTTATGTTTCTATAGGCCAAAAAGATTCCAAGCTTCGCAAAATCGAGGCCCGACTGGAAGAAGGCGGAGCCATGAATTACACCGTGATTGTTTCTGCCAGCGCTTCGGAACCGGCAGCTATGTCTTACGTCGCGCCTTATGCAGGAGTATCTATTGCTGAATATTTTATGGAT
>CAYIUM010000090.1:0-3074 GCA_964366675.1 uncultured Candidatus Saccharibacteria bacterium | reverse complement strand
TACTATGGTGGTGTGTAAAATCCCGTCCACTCGGAAACGCACTTTTACTTTTTCTCCGTTGTATTCAATGTGTATATCGGAAGCACCTCCCTCTATCGCATTGCGCAGTATCACCGCAACGATTTTTATAACGGGAGCGTCTTCCACAATCTTTGCTTCTTCACCCGGCTTTATATTTCTAATTTCTTTGCTTAAATTTTCTTCGCTCAGACCCTTAGCCTCATCCTGATTTAATTCACTAAGCGCCTCTTCTACCTGACTGGAGATGCCTTTGTAAGCCTGCATGATGCTTTCATAATCGCTTTTAGAAATAAGGAAAATGGTAAAAGGAATGCCAAGCTTGGCGGAAATAAATTGCAAGGCATCGAGCGCTTGCACGTCTTCTCCATTCGTAACGCCAACTTCTAAAACTCCATCCTGCAACTTAATCGGAGCAAAGCGATAATGGGCTGCTGAGTCTTCTGAAATATATTTCAGAACATCAAAAGTGGACTCCGCTTTGTCCACCTTTTTTGTCGGCATTTGCAGATATCTGCCTTTAGCTTCGAGAATCTTATCTTCTGAAATACCGGATTCAATTAAAGCCGCATCTACGTCTCCTTCGTATTTTTCCTGGGCGCGGTTTCTAATCTCGCCTATCTGGCTTTTCTTGATTTCGCCTTCTTTAACTAACTCTTCTAAAAAACTCATAATTGAATTATGGGGTTACAGGCACTCCTGTGTTTGGAGCAATAACTTCCGGTACCACAATATCGGTCCCAAACGGAGCAAATGGATTGAATCTCCCTTCATTGCCATCTTGTATAAGAACGATGCTATGAGAACCATCCAAGCTGGTAAAGGCAATGTCGGAAAAAATAGAATCGTTTAATTTTATGTTTTGCACACTCAAAAGCAAAGCCAGAAAACCTGTGTCAACATCTTCATTGCTACCTTCGGCTGTCGTATCTGGCAATACAGGATTTGACGAAGAAGAAATTAAGGGGGCAATAGGAGAAGATTTTTTTATGAAAAAAATATAAATCGAAACAAAAACCGCTCCGACTATTAGAAATATTAGAATGTTCTTTATTTTTGGCATTTTTGTATTTTTAATTTTAATCCTTAAGCCAATAAGTTCTGATTTTAAAATTGTACTTGTAAGACTCCATAGAGGAAGGATTCAGGGGAGGCTTAAGCTCGCTGTTTGAAATGGAAGAAAATTGAATTGAAATTATATCCACAATTCGGAGATTATTTTCCAGATCTCTTGTAAAATTGAGAAAATTATTGTAAATACCCGTCGTAGAAAACTCTAGATCCCAGATTCCATAATCTTTAGCCGTCACTAGGGATACCGCGCTTCTCTGTGCAACTCCGGCAGTAGAAACCGCTGCTTTTGCATTATCGGTCGCACTGTATTTAATCCCTTTCAAGATCATGCCATAGGGTGCGGCTATTTGTTCTATCTCCAAAATCAAACGTATATTATCAATGTTGTCCGGCAGAAGTTTTTCTAATTTTATTAAGTTATTCGGATCAATAGCGTTTTTTCTGGCAGTTAATTTGTCTCGCTCATTTTCTAAAGTTTTGGAATTGCCAAGCGCCTTATTGTAAGACATCGTCTGCGCGCGCAGTTGCGCGATACCGCCATACATCGGATTAAAAAACATGAAAAAAACAGTGACGCTTATTCCTATTAAAATGATCGGCATAATAAATCTTGTCATAAATTTAGTTTGAGTCTAGCTTTGAGATAAAAGCATTTGTTTATAGTCAACAAAAGAAGGGTCGACCGAAAACTCCAGATCAAAAAGAACATTGCCTTTGTCATCAAGTGCCAGATTGGAAAAAACAGGATCAATCAAATTTTTATTTTTAGTAAAAAGATCAGACTGAAGGGCAACCGAACGATAGCCAATCGCCAAACCACTCATTTGAACTATGATCTTGGCGTCTTTTGTGTCTCCCAAATTGTAGCTAAACTTAGTATAACGGATAGTTTTCATAGTGATTGCAGACAGCGCCTGGAAAACAGGGGTAATGGCTATGTGATGAGATAAAATTTCAGTCGAGGCTCGCAATCTCTTGTCTAATATCTGCAGCTCCGTTATTTTAGAAGGTTCAAAACGGTTTTTAGCCAGATTAAGATTATTCTCCATTTGGGCAATATCTTTGGTCAACATTCCTTTATAGAAATAAAGAGCTCCCGTTGCCAAAAAAACAACAAGCAAAACAAAAAAGGAAATAACAGTAAAAAAACCAACCGAGCGGGTGGAGGCCACGCGCTCCGCCACTATCGGCTTTTTAGGTATAAAAGATGTTTGGAAACTTTGCTCCATCGTACCTAATTATATTACAAAAGCCAATTTTAGTGAAGTAAAATGTGTATAACTCTTCCTAAAAAGCTTATTTTGGAGGCTATCTTGCTTTGATTGCAGGAATACCTAAATCTTTGCAAATTTTCCTTCCTGTATATGTGTTAATTTCACCGTGTCTCGGAACGGTTGAAGTCCTGTTATTCATAGGATTAAAATACACAGTGTGAGAACCACCTTCTCTTACAAAAACACATCCATATTTGCGAATGTGTCTTAGTAAATTAACATACTTCATGGAAAGTTAAGCAAAAACAGCCAAACTTTCACGAGTAATAAAAGATTTTCCCTCGGACTTTCTTGACAAAAGACGATTGGTTTCAAGTATAAGCATCAGAGCTTCTTTTAAGTTTTCTTTGGTCTCGGATAATGTTCTACCTTGGGTATTTACTCCAGGAATCTCTTCAATCCAGCCAGAATACCATTTGCCAGATTTTTTATAAACTGCAGTAAATTTTCGTGATTGTTTCATGAGAAGCATTATAACATATTTTACTGCAATTTGCGCAGGGCTAAGCCTAAGGCGACGGCAAATTCGGGGCCCATGGTTTCTAGGACTTTTTCCAAAAAGGCCGGAGTATGAACCTTAGAAAATGGATGGCCGGTTTCTATTTCTACCCGAAAATTGTTGGCCGCCACTTCTTTAATCCCCTTCAAAAGAGATCCGCCGCCCGTGAATATTACTTTACTGATGGTGCGATTGTAATTTTTTTCGTA
>CAYIUM010000089.1:0-3087 GCA_964366675.1 uncultured Candidatus Saccharibacteria bacterium | reverse complement strand
CGATCTGGTTGGCGATAAGCTTTCCGGACGGCATGGAAACAAAGGAGTTATTTCCACTGTTTTGCCGGAGGAAGATATGCCCTACATGGCTGACGGCACGCCGGTTGATATTGTTCTCTCACCTTTAGGTGTGCCTTCTCGTATGAACTTAGGGCAAATTTTGGAGATGCATCTCGGTATGGCTGCGAACAGTCTTGGTTATCAGGCTATTGTCCCTCCTTTCTTGGGAGCCAAACATGACGAAATCAAAGAAGAACTGAAAAAAGCCGGACTGCCGGAATCGGGTAAATTAAAACTTTTTGATGGACGTACCGGAGAAGCCTTTGAACAAGACGTGGCTGTTGGCTATATGTATATGTTGAAGCTCCATCATATGGTGGAAGATAAAATTCATATGCGATCAATCGGACCGTATTCGCTTATCACCCAACAGCCTCTTGGAGGAAAAGCCCAAGGCGGGGGCCAGAGATTCGGAGAAATGGAAGTCTGGGCATTGGAAGGTTATGGTGCTGCCTATACTTTGCGTGAAATGATCACTATCAAGTCTGATGATATCATCGGTCGATCTCAAACTTTCGATTCTATTATCAAAAATGAAACAATTCGCCCGCCAAATTCTCCTGCTTCGTTCAATGTTCTTCTGAATTATTTGCGTGGTCTGGCGCTTGATGTGGATTTAAAGAAAACCGGAGATAAATAATATGAAAACATTAAATACAACTGAATTTGATCGAATTACCTTGCGGCTTGCATCTCCGGAGCAGATAAAGGAATGGTCTTTTGGAGAAGTAACCAAGCCGGAAACGATAAATTATCGCACGGGTAGAAGTGAACGCGGAGGACTGTTTGATGAGAAAATTTTCGGGCCGGAAAAAGATTATGAGTGTTATTGCGGAAAATACCGTCGTATTCGTTATAAGGATATTATTTGCGAAAAATGCGGAGTAGAAGTGACCCGCTCTATTGTTCGCCGGGAGCGAATGGGCCATATTGAATTGGGAACCCCGGTGTCGCATATTTGGTTTCTGCGCGGGGTGCCTTCTCGCATGAGTATTCTCCTGAATATATCCGTTTCCGATCTTGAGAAAGTTATCTATTTTGCAGGATATATTATTACGAAAGTGCACGAAGAAGAAAAAACTTCCGTTATTTCTAATCTGGACAAAGAATACAAAGCCAAATTAAAAAATGCGGCAGACGATGATACTCGAGAAAAATTAAAGAATCTGCTTTCTGTCACCAAAAAAGAAATCGGGGAGATTTATGAAGGAAAAGTTTTAAATGAAATTTCTTTTCATCACTATTCTCTGAAATATGGTACTTGTTTTGAGGCGAATATCGGTGCTGAAGCCATTTATTCTATTTTTAAAAATCTTGATTTGAATAAATTAAAAGCTCACACCGAAAAAATGGCCGAAAAAGCGAGCATGGCGGAAAAGGAAAAGTTGCAAAAAAGACTTTCCCTCATTCGCGCGATGACTTATGCGGGTATTCGTCCAGAGTGGATGTTTTTAACTGTTATTCCAGTTATTCCGCCGGTTTTGAGACCAATGGTGGCCCTCGATGGAGGACGGCATGCAACTTCTGATTTGAACGATCTTTATCGTCGGGTGATAAACAGAAATAATCGTCTGAAGAAATTGAAAGAAATAAATGCTCCGGACGTGATCTTGCGAAATGAAAAACGTATCATTCAGGAAGCGGTTGACGCGCTGATTGACAATTCTATCGCCAAACAAAATGATTCCGCCGCTATGAGCCAATCTCAAAAGCGTCCCCTGAAGTCACTTTCGGATAATCTGAAATCTAAACAGGGTCTGTTCCGTCAAAACTTGCTCGGAAAAAGAGTAGACTATTCGGGCCGCTCGGTTATTGTCGTCGGTCCGGAATTGAAGCTCAACCAATGCGGGTTGCCGAAACATATGGCATTGGAACTTTTTAGGCCATTCGTAATTTCTAAAATTTTACAAGCCGAATTAGCTTTCAACATTCGAGGAGCGAATAAGCTGATAGAAGAAAAAGGAGCGGAGGTTTGGGCTATGCTGGAAGAAATTATCGCCGGGAAATATGTTCTTTTGAACCGCGCTCCTACTTTGCACCGCCTTGGCATTCAGGCTTTCAACCCAATTTTGATTGAAGGAAATGCTATTCAAGTTCATCCTCTAGTTTGTCAAGCTTTCAATGCCGACTTTGACGGAGACCAAATGGCGGTTTATGTTCCTCTACTGGAGGAGGCGCAATCTGAAGCAAAAGAATTAATGGCCTCAAGCAAAAATCTGCTTAAACCTCAAAATGGTGATCCGATAGTGCATCCACGCATGGATATGGTGCTTGGGAGTTATTGGATGACGAAGTCCATGGATGGCGAAATGGGTGAAGGTAAGTATTTTACCAGGCCCAATACCGCTGTTCTGGCTTATGAGTATGGAATAATTTCTCTGCGCGCCAAAATAAAAGTGCTATCCAGAGATTTGCCGAAATATAGAAAATTTGATGGCGGAATTTTTGAAACTTCCGTCGGGAAACTTCTCTTTAACGGTATCCTGCCTGACGATTTTTCCTATGTAAACGATGAAATGACGCAGGACCGTTTGTCTGCTCTCTTGGATGAGCTCATTGTACACTCGGGTGTTGATAATACTCCTGTTATTTTGGATACTATTAAAAAATTTGGTTTTAAATATGCAACTATTTCCGGCACTACTTGGGGGTTAGACAATGTTTCTGTTTCTCCAGAGAAGCCGAAGATTATCGCTCAAGGCAAGAAGTTGGAAGAAGAAATAGTGTCGCAATGGAACGAAGGTCTTTTGTCTGAAGAAGAAAAGTATCAAAAGATTATTGAAGTTTGGACGCATACGAAAAAAGATTTGGAAAAGATATTGCCAAAAACACTGAACAAAAAAAGTTCCACTTACGATCTGTTCACTTCCAAGGCCAGAGGCACGATGAGTTCGCTCATGCAGATGACTGGAATGATCGGACTTATTCAAAACAACCAAGGTAAGACTCTAGAATTTCCGATTATTCCTTGTTACCAAGAAGGGCTTTCTCCGATTGAATATTTCGTTATTACCCACGGCGCTCGTA
>CAYIUM010000088.1:0-3126 GCA_964366675.1 uncultured Candidatus Saccharibacteria bacterium | reverse complement strand
AACTGCGCGCGAAGCGCGCCAGTCATAAAGTCGAAAGTTATAAAGTTTGTAAAGTCTAAGATAAAATTCAAATTAATAAAAAAAATAAAAGGACTTTTCGATATAACAATCGAAAAGTCCTTTAATGAATCCGCGAGACACTGAGAGAGGTATCTTATTTGATATTATTGAACGAATAAACAGTTACACTCTTACAATCCATTCGCTTTTTTCCATCCTCTCGTATACGGTCGAGAGCGTTATCACAACTCATTCCTTCGGGACTTTGATACACACCGTCAATATATATTTTACAATTTGATTTCCGACTCTTTTCGTACCCATTATGCAAAAAAAATATTTTTTTCTATTTTCCATAAGATCCTCCCTGAAATTGTAATGATATAAATTTTTCTTCCAACACTAAATTTTATTTACCAGCCCGATGTCTTGTAATCTTCACAAAACTTTTGCCAACCCCTCCATCGAGATAAAGAAAATGGGTCAAGTCCGTACATTTGGCCCGTCTTAAATATTAGAGTCATTGTTCTTTTATAGTCTGGGGCGTCCGTGATGCCCCTCGTTTCCCCATCAACATCATCAATTATCCAATTGAGTACTCTAATTAGATAAATTCTCTTTTCGTTTAAATTTTTTTTCATCATCCCTCCTCTTTCAAAAATCCTTAAAAAAACTTAATTATTCCTATGAATGAATATAGGCACCGCCGCGATTATTGCGGCTACTATACGGGTAAGTTATGTTATGAAAGTTCCAGAAATGTAGATATTTTTTTGTTTGATTCATTTTTCCATTAACCATAAGCTTGTTACTTGTCCCTATATACCTGAGGTGTATGATATTTGTTTTTCTTTCTTCAGAACAGACATCATACTTCATCCACATACCGCGAATACAACATTTGGTTACCCTGATATTATCAACTTTCATTTCCCCCTCCTTTTTTTCCAAAAAATTTCATAAATAAATTTAATTCCAATATTAAATTTTGCTTACCCTATTTGGTAAATAAAACTCATTATTATTTATTCGATTTTCAAGATTCTTGCCTTTCCGCCATATTTTGAGACCTTACCGTATTTACAAAAAAAGAATAGCATATTTAATGCATTTGTCAAGCTAAATTGACGAAATGCCTAGAAAATCCTTGTCTAGAGCTGTTTATTTTAAGTGCGGAATTGATTAAGGATGTCGCTATTGATTAAATGGATTCCCGCCTACGCGGGAATGACAACAGAAAAATTAAGTCTGTTAATAAAAGATGAAATAGAGTCTCACAATTAAAATATGATAAGATGACGAAATGAGGAGAAACGAGACTATATACGATGTGGTAGTTGTGGGCGGGGGACCGGCGGGGATGATGGCGGCGGGACGGGGGGCGGAGATGGGCGCGAAAGTCATTTTGATTGAGAAGAATGAATCACTGGGCAAAAAACTTCTTATCACCGGCGGAGGCAGATGCAATCTTACCAACGCTGAATTTGATACGCGAAAACTTTTAGAAAAATTCAAAGGAGACGGTAAATTTCTTTTTTCGGCTTTCTCGCGGTTCAGCGTCACAGAGGCGCTGGATTTTTTTCATAAGCACGGAGTGGAAACAAAAATTGAAAACGAAGAGAGGGTGTTCCCCGTAAGCGATGATGTGCGAACAGTTTTTAACGCTCTGCTCAAATATATGAAGAGGCATAAAGTGGAGATTATTTTAAATTCGCCGGCCGCTCAAATTTTAATCTCAAAAGACGATAAGTCTGAAATATCCGGAGTTAAGCTGAAAAGCGGAAAAGAAATTTTGGCGCGCAAAGTCATAATCGCGACCGGCGGGATTTCCCGTCCAGAGACAGGCTCAACCGGCGACGGTTTTGCATGGCTAAGGAAAATAGGTCATACAATAATTGAGCCTACACCTTCCCTTGTGCCGATTGAGGTAAAAGACGATTGGGTTAAGAAACTCGCCAGCTTAAGTCTTGCCGATATTAAAATTACAACTCTTCAAAACGAGGTAAAACAGGATACAGGCAGAGGAAAAATTTTGTTTACGCATTTCGGATTGAGCGGTCCTGCGATTCTCAATATGAGCAAAGACATCGGCGAGCTTTTGAAATACGGCGAGGTTACAATTTCGCTAGATATCTTCCCCTCTCAAGACCACGGCATGCTCAATGCGAAACTTCAAGAAATATTCAAAGAGCGGCAAAATAAAAAATTAAAAAATTCTTTGAGCGCAATTATTCCATCGGCGCTTGCTTCCGCGGTAGTGGAACTTTCAAAAATCAATCCTGAAAAACAATGCAACGGCATAACCCGCGAAGAAAGATTGGCGCTCGTGGATATTTTGAAAAATATTCCGATCCGCGCCGACAAACTGCTCGGCTCGGACAAAGCCATCGTTTCAAGCGGAGGGGTGTCGCTTGACGAGGTTGATTTCAAAACGATGAGCTCCCGCCTTTTTCCAAACCTTTATCTCATCGGCGACATCTTGAACATTAGCCGCCCTTCGGGCGGCTATAGCCTCCAACTTTGCTGGACGACTGGATTCGTGGCTGGAAATTCTGCCGGTAATGACCATTCGCTATGAGTAAATATAAAAACATTGCGCTCTATCGCAATGTTTTTATATAGAATTCATTTTCTATCAATCGGTCTTATCTTCTTTTCTTGCTCTTGGACTTTGAAGATTTAGATTTGCTTTTTCCTTTAACTGATTTTACTTTGAGCTTTCTTGAGCGAGATTTAGAAACTTTCTTTTTTGTTGCCATTGTATTTGTGAATTTAGTAAATTTATAAATCGACCATGTTTGATTTCATTTTAACATAACAAAAAAAATTTGCGCAAATTTTTGTGGATAACTTACAAAACTTATTCTGAAATTTTTGTTTTTTATTTCTCCAAATCCAATACCTCGTCAATACGAATTTGTTTGACGAATTCCGGAACATGGCTCACGAGAATCATCGCGCCGTCGTATTTGTTGAGCGCTTCGGCGATCACTGGGAGATGGCGAAAATTTATGTGGTTGGTCGGCTCGTCCAAGATCAAAAGTCCCGGCCTCTGCAAAACCAATCGGGCAAAAGCGACAAGTCCTTTCTGTCCTTCGGACAATCGTCCGATTTTCGTATTGATAA
>CAYIUM010000087.1:0-3140 GCA_964366675.1 uncultured Candidatus Saccharibacteria bacterium | reverse complement strand
TCTTCCGATCTAAAACAATTCTATCCAGAATAATAGGATCCTCTTCATCACAAATAGTGTCGGAAGTGATAGTGTCTTTCAATCCCACAGCTGCGGCAATTTCTCCGGCAAAAACTTTTTTTACTTCCTCGCGATCGTTCGCATGCATTCTCAAAATACGACCGATGCGTTCTTTGTTGCGGGTGCGCGGATTGTAAATATAGCTGCCGGCATCGAGTGTGCCTGAATAAACACGAAAGAAAATAAGTTGTCCGACAAATGGATCGGTTGCCACCTTGAAAGCCAACGCCGCAAAAGGTTCGGCATCTGAAGCGTGGCGAACTATATGTTCTTCGTTATCCGGATTGATGCCGGCAATAGCCGGAATATCAGTCGGAGCCGGCAAGTAGTCAATAACCGCATCAAGAATAAGTTGAACTCCTTTGTTTTTTAAAGCTGAGCCCGCGAAGACTGGAAAAATATGATTAGCAATAACCGCTTTACGCATAGTTTTTTTCAATACTTCAAAACTAGGAATCATGCCCTCAAGATATTCGGTCATCATGGCATCGTCCGTTTCCACTATTTTTTCAACCAGCTCAGAATGATATTTTTCCGCTTCCGCTTTCAAATTTTCCGGAATTTCTTTTTCAATAACTTGATTACCCATATCTCCTTCAAAGTAATACGCCTTCATGCGAAGCAAATCGATGACTCCTTCAAATTTATCTTCTAAGCCGATAGGTATCTGTACCCGCACTGCTCTCTTGGAGAGACGGTCCAAAATAGTCGCATAAGAATGTTCAAACGAGGCGCCGGTTCTATCCAATTTATTTATAAAACAAATACGAGGCACTTTGGCTTCGTCCGCGTAGCGCCAGTTGGTTTCTGATTGCGGCTCTACGCCGGCTACTCCGTCAAAAACAACCACAGCGCCGTCTAGAACACGCAAAGATCTTTTTACTTCCACTGTGAAATCAATATGTCCGGGAGTATCAATAATGTTAAAACGATGTTTCTTGTCCTTGTCAGTCAGAGCGTATGTTGGATTCCAGAAACAAGTCACCGCGGCGGCGGTGATGGTAATACCTCTTTCCCTTTCTTGCTCCATCCAGTCAGTGGTTGTCTCCCCTTCATGCACTTCTCCTATTTTATGTTTCTTGCCGGTATAAAAAAGCACCCGCTCTGTCGTGGTTGTTTTTCCCGCATCAATATGCGCGATAATTCCAAAATTTCTAACTTTCTCTAGAGGATAATCTCGTTCCATATATTTCTACCACGCAAAATGAGAGAATGCTTTATTTGCTTCTGCCATTTTGTGAGTATCTTCTTTCTTCTTGATGGCCGAACCTTCATTCTTTGAAGCAGCTATTAGCTCATCGGCGAGTTTCAAATGCATCGGCTTGCCTTTTCCTCCTCGAGCGGCATCGCGAATCCAACGCATTGCTAGAGCTAACCTACGTTCCGCTCGAACTTCTATCGGTATCTGATAGTTGGCGCCTCCAATACGCTTGGAACGAACTTCAGTCATTGGACCCGCGTTTTTCAAAGCCAAATCAAAAACTTCCAACGGATTTGGATTGCCTGTTTTTTCTTTGATTATATCAAAAGTGGCATACATCACCTTGCGGGCCGTTTCTTTCTTTCCAGACCACATGATGTAGTTGATGAACTTCTCTAATTTCTGAGAATTGTAAATGAAATCAGGAAGTACTATATTTTTATTTTTAATTTTTCTTCTCATAATTTTTTTTAATCTCCTCCCCTCCTTGATAAGGAGGGGTTAGGGGTGGTGATTATTTTGCCTTAGCTTCTTTTGGCTTTTTGTTTCCGTATTGCGACCTGCCTTGTCTGCGCTTCTCCACTCCTTGCGTATCTAAAACTCCCCGCACCACGTGATATCTGACTCCAATTAAATCTTTTACGCGCCCTCCTCGAATGAGCACCACTGAGTGTTCCTGTAAATTGTGCCCCTCACCTGGGATATAAGCGGTAACTTCCATGCCATTGGTTAAGCGAACTCTGGCGATTTTTCGCAGAGCCGAGTTTGGTTTCTTTGGAGTTGTCGTGGTGACTTTAGTGCAAACACCTCGTTTGAATGGTGAAGAAAAAAATATTGGTCTGTTTTTCAGAACATTAAACCCGCGAGTTAAAGCCACCGTCTTATCTTTCGGGTGCGCTTTTACTCTTGGCCTCTTGATTAATTGATTTATTGTTGGCATTTTAAATCAGCTTATAACTTATAGCTTATATAAAATAAAAGAGTCCGAAGACTCACAAAGCAATCTACTACAAAAAAGGCTAGAAGGCAAGACCAGTTAGAAGATTGAAGAGAAAGGCCAATATGGGTGATAAAAAATCCGCAAAGAAAACAATAAAAACAAGAAGAAGAATTAAAGAGTATTGCTCATACTTGAAAATACTTGAAGAAAAAGACTCAGGCAGTAAAGAGAAAAGTATTTTGGAACCGTCCAGTGGCGGAATCGGTACCAGATTAAATATGCCTAAGGCCAGATTGATTAGAACAATAATAGAAGTTATAAAATAAAAATTGCTTGGCAAGTCCAAGCTGGAAGTAAGACGAATAATGATTCCAAACAAAATGGCAACAGAAAAATTTGCCAGCACTCCGGCCAAAGCAATCCACATCGCTCCCCATTTTTTATTGCTTAAATTGTCCGGATTGTAAGGCACTGGTTTTGCCCAGCCGAACAAAAAAGGAGAATGCGACAAAATCAAAACTATCGGCAAAAAAAGAGAGCCGAAAAGATCCAAGTGTTTTAGAGGATTCAGGGTCAGCCTGCCGGCAAAACGCGCCGTTTTATCGCCAAAATGTTCAGCCATAAAACCATGCGATATTTCGTGGATAACTATAGACATCACTAGAATAACCACGTAAAAAACGGTGTTTGTTGCTTCCATATAAATTCTATGATAGCATGTGGAAACTGCAATGAAAATATGCGCTATAACAAAAAAAGGTTCGATCATGGGAGGCGGATATTCTAACAGAACTCGCGCCACTCAATTTAATCCCACCGGCAAAGTACGAAAACACCTGAATCTTCAAAAGAAGAGAATTTTTGTGCCGGAAATAAATAAATTCGTGAACATAGAAGTTTCCGCGCAAGGCATGCGGACCATGAAAAAAAACGGCACCA
>CAYIUM010000086.1:0-3152 GCA_964366675.1 uncultured Candidatus Saccharibacteria bacterium | reverse complement strand
ATGAATCCGGGGTGCATCGTTTGGTGCGTATTTCTCCTTTTAACGCCAAAAAATTGAGACACACTTCTTTTTCGCTGGTTGAAATTTTGCCTAAGTTTTCCAAACTGGAAGAGAAAGATATTGTCATTCCGGAGGCTGATTTGAAAATAGAATTTGCTCGTTCCTCTGGACCGGGTGGACAGAATGTAAATAAAAGAGAAACAGCTGTCAGAATAGTGCATCTTCCGAGCGGTCTTTCCGTGCATGCTTCAGGTGAACGCAGTCAAGAACAGAACCGCGAACAAGCTCTGGCTATTTTGCGCGCAAAAATTTTCAAACGCGCCCAGGAAGAAAAGAAGAGTTTGGAAGAGAGTATGAAATTAAAAAATACAGAGATAGAATGGGGAAATCAGATTCGCTCGTATGTACTTCATCCATATAAAATGGTTAAAGATCACCGCACTGGGGTGGAAACCTCAAATACTGATGTTATTCTGAATGGAGATATAGATATTTTCATTGCAGCAGAGAAGGGTATGTAAGAATTTACAATTGGCAATTTACAATTTTCAGTCAATTTATAATGAATAAATTATCAAACCGATTTGATTTAGAAGAAAGGACGGGAAAATTCGGTGAACAAATTATTAGCTTTTGTAGTTCAGTAAGGAGAGATGAAATAACAAGGCCAATTATTAGCCAACTTATTCGTTCGGGAACCAGCATCGGCGCAAATTATATGGAGGCCAATGGAGCAAGTTCAAAAAGAGACTTTGTAAATAAGATATTTATTTGTAAAAAGGAAGCACAGGAAACTAAGCATTGGCTTCGGATGATAGCCAGTTGTTTACCCGACAAGAAGGAAGAGACAAGGAAGCTATGGCAAGAATGCCAGGAGCTTACGCTCATTTTCCAAAAAATTGGTATGACTTCGAGACAAGACAAAGGTGCTGAGGAAATTTAATGGTTCCCAAGTTGAAAATTCAATGAAAATTGAAAACTGGAAATTGAAAATTCCTCAGTTTGTGATAAACTGAGGTAGTGATTTACTTTAACAACGTTTCAAAAGTCTACAAAGATGCGGTGGCTTTGGATGATGTCACCCTCACTATCACGGCGGGGGAGTTTGTCTCTTTGGTTGGACATTCCGGAGCAGGCAAGACCACTCTCACTAAAATAATTCTGGCTGATGAGCATCCATCTGTCGGCACGGTTTTTTTTGAGTCCATTAATGTGCACAAATTGAAAAATAAAGATTTAACCAAACTGCGCCGGCGCTTTGGCGTAGTCTTTCAGGATTTTAAATTATTGCCGAATAAAACCGCTTACGAGAACATCGCTTTTGCCATGGAAGCGGTAGGCAAAACGGATGCAGAAATAGCTTCAGATGTTCCGCATGTTTTGGAATTGGTTGACTTGAGCCATCGCTTGAATCATTTTCCCAGCCAGATGTCCGGAGGCGAACAGCAGAGATTGGCCATTGCCCGTGCTATCATCAACCAGCCCGAACTCATTATCGCCGATGAACCAACGGGGAATTTGGATCCCATCAATACTCATGAAATAGTGCAAATTTTAAAAAAAATAAACGATCTTGGCACGACTGTGATTTTAGCGACTCACAACAAGGGGGTGATTGATTCAATCGGCAAAAGAGTGATCACGATGGAAAATGGGAAAATTATCCGAGACAGCAAAAATGGGAAATAGGTGTATAATTGGAACATGATTGAACTGAAAAGAATCATTAAAGCAGGGTTTGTAAATTTTACTCGGGGTGGGTTGATCTCTTTTGCAGCTGTGCTGGTGGTGACCATTACTCTTTCGGTCATTACGGCCATTATTCTTTTGCAAGCGGTGCTGTACTCATCTCTTGATTTGATAAAAAACAAAGTGGATATAACCATTTATTTTACCGCGGGAGCGCCGGAAGATAAAATTATGCTTTTGAAATCTTCTCTCCTGAAATTGCCGGAAGTAGCGGATGTTTCTTACACCAGCGCCGAGGATGCGCTAAAATCTTTCCGCGCTCGCCATGAAAATGACTATCCGACGATTGCCGCGCTGGACGAGATCGGCAATAATCCGCTAGGCGCCTATTTGAATGTAAAAGCCAAAGAACTTTCTCAATATGAGGGTATCGCTAATTTTATGAAAGGGGATAACGCGCTTGTTTCGGGTTCCGCCAATATTATAGATAAAGTTAATTATTACCAAAATAAATTGGTGATTGAGCGGCTAAATAGCATAATATCCGGCGCGCAAAAACTTGGTTTTTTGATTACTCTTCTTTTGATTCTTATTTCTATTGTCATTACTTTTAATACCATTCGTCTGACTATTTTTATAGCCAGAGAGGAAATCGGGGTGATGCGTTTAGTTGGAGCTTCTAAAATGCGTGTTCGCGGACCCTTTATGATAGAAGGGGTGATTTACGGGGTAATCGCTACGATGACCACCTTGCTTCTTTTTTGGCCGATAACGGCCTGGCTCGGACGGAACATGACCAATTTTCTGGGCATGAACGTCTATAATTATTATCTTTCAAATTTCCTGCAAATTTTTGCAATTATTTTATTATCAGGTATACTGCTGGGAGTAATTTCAAGTTTTTTGGCGGTGAGGAAATATCTTAACAAATAGTTATAAAGTAGAAAGTTTATAAAGTTATAAAGCATGCCGAAAAGAAAAACAAAATATATTTTTGTAGTGGGGGGAGTTATGTCTAGTGTTGGCAAGGGTATTGCTGCCTCCTCGATTGGCAAGATTTTGCAGTCTCGTGGTTACAAAGTCGCTAATTTGAAAGCCGACATGTATGTCAATATTGATGCTGGGACCATACGTCCAGCCGAACATGGAGAGGTTTTTGTCGGTGAAGACGGAATAGAAGCAGATCAAGATCTTGGGAATTATGAGCGATTTACCAATCAAACAAGTACGCGTGATAATTATATTACAACTGGTCAAATATACGCCGAAGTCATAAAACGTGAGCGTAATTTAGAATATGAGGGTGAGGATGTGGAGGTGTATCCGGATATACCAAAAGAAATAATCAGACGTATTGAAGCTTGTCAAAAAAAGAATCAATCGCAAATTACAGTAGTGGAATACGGTGGTACGGTTGGCGAATATCAATTATTGCCCTTCTTTGAGGCTGCTAGAATGATGAA
>CAYIUM010000085.1:0-3156 GCA_964366675.1 uncultured Candidatus Saccharibacteria bacterium | reverse complement strand
AACAACGAAAGGATGGCCTTTCTGAAGATTGCGGATTTAACTGGCGCCATCGAAGCCGTGGCTTTCCCTTCTATATTCAAAGAATCAATGGATATATTAGTTCCTGAAAAATGCATCGCTCTTTCCGGCAAAGTCTCTTTGCGCAGTGGCGAAAAGAGCATTATAATAGAGGCAGTCAAAGAAATTTAGTCTTTATTAGTAATTTTTTATAAAAATTATGAGAAAAACATTGGAATCACCCGCGAGCTCTGAACCGCTCGATTTTAGGACAGATACGGAAAAAAGAGCAGACGAGGAAAAAGTGAAAGCAAAATTGGTGGAAATTATTCGAAGAAACACCAGAGAACATCTACCAACCACTAACTTTCCTCCCGAACTCAATACGATAGCAGAAAAATTGTTAAAAGAAGAAAAAGAATCAAACCAAAGGGATGAAATATATAAACATCCAAGGAAATCTTGGAGAGCTTAATTAATTATACAAGCTCATCGCTTTTTCTTTGCCTCTACCCCATAGGCCTTGCCTATGGGGTTAGGTTTTGTTAAAATAAAAGAATGTCTATACGAAAAGTAAATTTTATAACTGACGAATACTATCATATCTATAATCGTGGTAACAGCAAACAGATAATTTTTCTTGATCAAGAAGATCATAATCATTTAGTTAAATTGCTTTATTTGTGTAATTCTACAAAAAGTATTGTATATAGAGATATATCGAAAAACTCCTACGATTTTGATCGAGAGGAAACCTTGGTTAATATTGGTGCATATTGTCTCATGCCAAATCACTTCCACTTGCTGGTTAAAGAAAAAACAGAGAATGGAATTAGCAAATTCATGCAGAAGGTTTCCACAGCTTATTCAATGTATTTTAATAAAAAATACAAAAGAACTGGAGGATTATTTGAGGGAAAATTTAAAGCTCGACATTTAAATATTGATAGATACCTGAAATATATATTTTCTTACATTCATCTAAATCCAATCAAGCTTATTGAATCAAAATGGAGAGAAAAAGGTATTAAAAATATCAAGGGTGCAGTCGCATATTTAAAAACTTATCAGTATTCTAGCTATTTGGACTATTTAAATGAAGACCGACTAAGATTAAAAATTCTCGACAAGAAAGAGTTTCCTAAATATTTCTTGTCTGGAAAATCTTTTCAAGAAGAAATTATCGAGTGGTTAAATTATGAGGTCACCCCATAGGCAAGACCTATGGGGTTAATGGCTTAAATATGTAAAAATGATTATTTAAGAAAAAAAATCTGTATCTGAAACTCCATAACCTCGCATTATTTTGTAAGCCTCATAAAGTTCTCTATCAACAATTTTTAGATCTTCAGACCTAGAAAACATGTCTTTAATGCATGTTGGCACTTTTGAGCGTAATAATTGATTCAGAACAGAATTTTCTTTTGCAAACTTAAGATAATTAACATTTGTTCTATAAGCTTCACCAGAAAGACCATCGCAAAAATACAAATAAAAATTCTCGTAACGAGGAGGTCGCTTACCATCGGAACCACGATAACTAAATTCTTCAAAGCTTAGAATCTTTGGTCTTGATTCAGGGGTTAATATTGTTTCTGGAACTGGAGGTTGATCCATATCATATAATATTAATTATACAAACTCATCGCCTTCTCTTTGCCTTCGGTAAAAATAGTTTCTACCGCTTCGGCGACTTTCTTGGAAAGTTTTTTAAGAATTTCCAATTCCGGTTTTTTGAATTCGCCTAAAATAAAATTTATCACGGCTTTCTCCCCTTTCGGCTTTTTAACCACACCCTTTGGAGTAGCTTGGGAAACACCGATGCGAATGCGCAAAAATTCTTCGCTTTTCAGGGCTTTAATCACGGAATTCAAACCATTATGTCCGCCAGAAGATCGATTGAAAGAAATTTTCATTTTTCCTAACGGTAAATCGATATCATCATAAATTACCACGAGGTCTTTCAAATCTTTTTTACTTTTAATAAGCGGTGCCACCGCTTTTCCGGAATTGTTCATAAAATTATCTGGGGTTAAAAATTTAATTTTTAGTTTATCTTCTAGTTTTTTTTCAACCAAATCAACCACAATCCGCCCAGTATTGTGTCTGGTGTTTTCATATTCTGTTCCTGGATTTCCCAAGCCAACAACAAGTTTCATAAATACATGATAGCAAAATTTTCAATTTTCAATTTTCAATTTTCAATTAGAAAACAAAATACACCATTCTGTCAAGGATTTTTTGTGCTATAATGCCGCGGTGAAAGAAGAATCAAGCTGGCGCGAACTTGCGCGCTTTGCAATAATAGCGCTCATTATAGTCATCCCCATTCGCATTTTAATAGCAGAACCGTTTGTCGTTTCTGGGAGTTCTATGTTCCCCACATTTTATAACGGAGATTATTTAATTATAGATAAAGTATCCTACAAACTAGAGGAGCCAAAAAGAGACGAGGTGGTGGTGTTTAGATATCCAAATGATCGGAAAAAATTTTTTATAAAAAGAATCATCGGCTTGCCAGATGAAAAAATCGACATCAAGGGCGGCACGGTAACCATAACTAATGAAAAATACCCTGAAGGATTTAAACTTGAGGAACCCTACGTAAAAAATATGGCAGACAATATAACACATTTTGAATTGAAGAATGACGAATATTTTGTGATGGGCGACAATCGAGAAGGCAGTTCTGATTCAAGATATTGGGGAGCGGTCAAAAAAAATCTGATTATCGGCAAGGCCTTTTTGCGACTATTGCCTATAAATAAGATAGGTGTGTGGCCCGGTGATTATAAGCAAACAGATAAAAAATAATTATGAAAAAAACATCAAAAAACAGATTGCAAGAAATTTCTTCACCCAAAGGAATGAGGGATTTAATCAGCGAAGAATTTTACGCTTTTCAAGGATTTTTTGAAAAAGCGCAGGAGGTAGCCGTATATTATGGCTTCAAACCAATAGAAACCCCGATGCTGGAAAACGAAGAAATATTTACCACCGGCATAGGCGAAGGTACGGATATTGTAGACAAAGAAATGTACACTTTAAAAACCAAAGGCGGAGATCGTTTAGCGCTTCGTCCGGAACACACCGCTCCTCTTGTACGCGCCTATATTGAGCATGGAATGCAAACCATGCCCCAGCCGGTGATGCTATATC
>CAYIUM010000084.1:0-3187 GCA_964366675.1 uncultured Candidatus Saccharibacteria bacterium | reverse complement strand
ATAACTATGTTGATAAGTCTATTTTTCACGTAAATCGCCCTTTTAGGGATTTTATTCCCGATATATCTAATGACAGCCTCGTTTTCTAGAGCTTTTTGTTTGACAGCTTCTTCCTGCTCGTCTGTCCGGATAATTATTTCTGCTCTTACTTTGCCGTTTATCTGCACCGCAATTTTTACTTCCTTGTCTTGAATCAGACTTTCGTCCCATTTCGGCCAATTGGTCAAGTGAATTGACCTAACCCCTCCCACACCCTCCCCCAAGGAGAGGGCTTTGAATTTTACCCCCCTTCCTTGGGAAGGGGTTGGGGGTAGGTTCTGCCATAATTCTTCCGCGATATGCGGCGCGAAGGGCGAAAGAAGTTGCAAAAATAGCTTATAGCTTTCAACTGTTAGCTTTTCAGCTTTTTCCATTTCATTTGAAAGAATCATTAAAGCAGAGATGGCTGTATTGAAATTCATGCCTTCAATATCTTCAGAAACTTTTTTTATGGTTTTGTGCAATAATTTTTCCAAAGAAAAATTTACTGATGAACCCTGATTTGAAACCGATTCGCGCTGATCAGTTTTTATCAGTTTTCTATCAGCGTTGATCTGCGAAGCGACCTTTTCACCGATTCTCCAAACCTTTTCCAAAAACCTCCTCGGACCGATGATGGCTTCTTCACTCCAGGCTATGGCCTGATCGAAAGGCCCCATAAACATCTCATATAAGCGCAGGGTATCCGCACCGTATCTTTTCACAATATCGTCCGGATTTATCACATTGCCCTTTGATTTCGACATTTTTTCTCCCCCTTCCGCCAGTATCAAGCCATGAGTGGTGCGCTTCATATATGGTTCGGAAGTGGGCACCAATTTCAAATCAAACAGAAACTTGTGCCAGAAACGAGAATACAATAAGTGTAACGTGGTATGCTCGTTGCCTCCGTTGTACCAGTCTACGGGCATAAAATGCCCGAAATTTTCAATTTGCAATTTCCAATTTTCAATGCCAGCTTTTCCGGAGAAGGCTTTTTTACTCATACAATACGCAAGATAATACCAAGAACTTCCAGCCCAGTTTGGCATAGTATCCGTTTCTCTTTTTGCCTTACCTTTGCATTTCGGACATTTAACATTGACCCACTTTGAGATATTAGCCAGTGGCGACTCGCCACTATCTGTCGGCTGGTAATTTTTCACTTTGGGCAATTCCACCGGCAGATCTTTTTCCGGTACTGGCACCCATGTATTTGAACAAGGGTTACCCTTGCTCAGACAATATACGACTGGTATCGGCTCGCCCCAATATCTTTGCCTAGAAAATATCCAATCCCGGAGCTTGAAGGTGATCTTTTCTTTTCCTCCGACAAACTTTATGATTTCCTTTTTGGCCTTTTCGGAATCCATGCCGGAGAATTTTCCTGAATTGATTAAAGTTCCCTGACCACCATAAGATAAATTACTCTTCCCTATGTTTTCAAAAGGTGCCGGACTGGTAGTAATGAAAAATTTAACCTTATTGCTCGGAACCCATGCCATAGAATGTTTTTTCTTTTCATCTTCCGTGACTTCATCATGATCTGTATTCTCAAGTTCAAAATAAAGGCCATAAAAATCAGCTCGACGATTTTCATTTTTCCCAGGATGAAAGAACTCAGCGTGAATGGGAGCGCCTAATTCCTGAATAAATTTCAAATTTTTATATCCAGTTTCTTCGTAAATTTCCCGCCGCGCTGCTTCTATCACATCTTCTCCTTCTTCTATGCCTCCAGTTATGGGAGTTTTCCATTTTGCATTCTTCCAATCAAGCAAAAGAAAAGTATCATCAAGTGGATTCCGTACATAACATTCTACTGCTTTTCTGTATATAAACGGCTTGCCTTCTTTTGGTGGATCAACTATTTGCATCTCTGGCTGAGCAATAACATATTTTATTTCTAAATTATATTTTTTCGCAAATTCAAAATCCCTTTCATCGTGGGCTGGCACACCCATGATTGCGCCGGTGCCGTATTCAGCAGAAACATAATTGACCGCAAAGACCGGTATCAGTTCGCCATTTGCAGGATTTTTGGCCTTAAATCCCGTATCAACGCCAATCTTTTCTTTATTCTCTCTATCAGTATCTGTTTTTATGCCAAAATCTTTGCCAGTTAATTTTTTTGCAACCTCCGGAGCCACAGCCAAAAAAGTAACTCCAAATATAGTATCTGGACGGGTGGTAAAAACTTTGATAACCTCACCCTTCCCCTCTCCCAAGGAGAGGGCATCAACCTCACCCACACCCTCCCCCAAGGGGAGGGCTTTCAATTCCTTATTAATTTTTTCAATAACTGCGCTAGAATTATTAAGAACTTCTTCATTTTTAAATCTAAGAATTCTAAAACCAAGAGTTTGCAAAATTTGAGTTCGCTCTTCATCTTTTTCTTTTTGATAATCGTGGATATCACCATCAACTTCAACCACAAGATTCTTTGGAAGACATATGAAATCTACTATAAATTTATCAATTATATGCTGTCTTCTGAAACGATACGAATTCGTATTTTCCCCCTCTCCTTGGGAGAGGGTCGGGGTGAGGTGAATTTTTCTTAAAAGCTTCCACAGTATTTCTTCTGCCGGTGTTGGGTTCTTGCGCATTTTTAACACTTCCTCATGAAGCAACCTCCAATTTTCTGGACTTGTCGTATGATATCTAAATTCCCCCTCCCTTGGGGAGGGGGTTGGGGGTAGGTTGAGTCTGAATTCGATCTCTGCGCCCTCGCTCCTCCCGATCCAATTCCTTTGTCCGAGCTTTATCTGCGGCAGGTAGTCCACCAGATCGAGATCTTTGTACAGCCTGTCGGCATACTTGGTGATGGCGAGCATCCATTGCTCTTTCTCCCGCGGTTCAACCGCCGTACCGCATCTTTCGCATTTCCCATCAATTACTTCTTCATTAGCCAGACCAATCTTATCTTTCGGACACCAGTTGATCGCCATTTTAGCTTTGTAAGCCAAACCTTTTTTGAATAATTGCAAAAATATCCATTGCGTCCATTTATAATATTTCGGATCAGTGGTATTTATTTCCCGCGACCAATCAAAAGAAAAACCCATCGCTTTGAGCTGACGTCTAAAAATATCGGTATTATCTTTGGTCACTTTTATCGGATGGATACCCGTCTTGATAGCGTAATTTTCCGTGGGCAAACCAAAAGCAT
>CAYIUM010000083.1:0-3225 GCA_964366675.1 uncultured Candidatus Saccharibacteria bacterium | reverse complement strand
TGAACTTTATTAATGTTATATTGCCCAAGAAGCTCTTTAAAACTTTTAGGCCTGTATTTGCGATATAAAGCTAAATCATGCATAGAAATTATTCTATCAGATTTTTGATAAAAAATCATTAACTATTTTTCCCACTTGCCCTGCGTTTTCTGTTTCCATTAATTTTATACGCAATTCTTTGGCACCATCGAAACCATTCACATAAGCTTTATAATGTTTTTTCATGACGGCAAAATTTTTGTGTTTGGGTTTTGAAAGTTCTTTTTCAAAAAGTTTCGTGTGTTCTACTAATATCTGTAGTTTTTCCTTCAAAGAAATAGGTTCTTTTGAACCTATTTCTTTTCCGGAGAAAAACCAAGGATTGCCGAAAACTCCTCGACCGATCATCACTCCGTCACAGCCGTATTTTAAAACTTTTTCTTCTGCGTCTTGCAAGCTTATGACATCGCCGTTGCCGATGAGCAAAACTTCTTTTCTACTTTTTTCTATGATTTTTTTTATTTTTATGATGTATTCCCATTTGGCCGGAACCAGCGACAATTCTTTAGCGGTGCGTAAATGGATGGTCAAAGCGGAAATATCTTCTTTTAGTAGTTCCGGTATCCAGGTGTCTATTTCTTCTTTATTAAAACCAATTCTTGTTTTTACCGAAACCGGAATAGATAAGCCAGCGGATTTTATTCCAGCATGCGCTGCTTTAATGATTTCTCGCGCCAGTTGCGGTTTTTTAATCAGACCTGCTCCGGCTCCCTGACTCACTACCGATTTGTCCGGACAACCCATATTTATATCAATGCCGTCAAAACCAAGACTAGCGACATATTGGCAGGCTTTTTTCATATTTTCCGGATTAGCGCCGAAGACTTGGGCCACAATAGGTCTTTCCATCTCTTTGTATTCCAACATATGCGACAATTTTTTTCTGCCCAATTTATCAGACAGGCCATCGGCTGAAACAAACTCTGTCCAAAAAACAACTTTATTTCTGTTTTCCCTATGCTTGCCGTATTTTGCCAGCATCTGCCGAAAAGCAATGTCGGTGACATCGGACATCGGCGCCAGGCAAAAAAAAGGTTTATCCAGTTTTTCCCAAAATCCTAAGTAATTCATCTGAATTTGTATAACTGGGTACAATATAAATTCGGCATTCGACCAAAATATAAATAAATTTCTATTTTCTGTCTCATTTGAATTTATAGTAAACCTTATCCCCGAAACGAAGGTCAATGTACTCCAAAGAAGAGTATTTATTTTTGAAATTTGACATAAGGGGTTCTGTATCAAGCGCTGTTTCGAAATTCTCCGCGATTTTTTGGAAATCAGAGTTAATTTTGAAAATTATATAAGGCTCTTTTAATGATTTATTAGCAGAAGTGAGAGAAATTTTTGCATCTTTATTTTCAAGTACAGACAAAGAAATTGATTTAATTCCCTTGGCCGTTAAGAAATCTCTAAAATAAATTAATTGCCTAAAATTTTCTTCCAAAAAATAGGTTCCAATATCTGCCGGACCATAAAATTTGAAATAAACTTCCCCCGAAAAATATGGGGCTTCACCAAAAATATAGCCCGAATCGTCCAAAAAATAGCATTGTTCAGAGATGGATGAATTTTTACACCAAACATACTTTCCTTCTCTTTCCGAAACATAAACTTCGACAGTTTTTCTTTCTTTGATGTATAAATTTACTTCTTTTAATTTTTGAAACTTATTGTATAGTTCCTGTTTTATACTGTTTTTTGGATAGATTAATATGTTTGCTTTCGGGAAAAACCAAAAATAATGGCCGGCGATTTCTTTTTCTACGACAATTTTAACAGCGGAGGCATCTATTATCTTATTTCCTATTATTTCTATTTTACTGATATTTAATTCTTCTGAACGAGAAATATAAGCTAGACTCGCAAAAATCACAGAAAAAGAAAAAAGAGATAAAAAAATTTTACTCAAAAAAACCCTGCGCCTGTGTCTTTTCAATTCCGAGAGGCGTGGAGAGTTTATGACATTTCTTTTTTTCATATTTTATTTAATAAAATCTCTCCCGCCCATGTATTTTTTCAAAACTTCCGGAATTTTTATCATGCCGTCCGCTTGTTGATAGTTTTCTAAAATTGCCTCAATTATTCGAGGAGTAGCAATGGCTGTATTGTTGAGAGAATGAGCATATTTTAATTTTCCATCAGAATCTTTATATCTTATGTTGAGACGTCTTGTTTGAAAATCGTGGAAATAAGATGACGAATGAGTTTCTCTATATTTATTTTGTGACGGCACCCACACTTCAATATCATATTTCTTCACTTGTCCAAGACCCAAATCACCGCCGCAATTTACAACAATGTGATATGGTAATTTAAGCGCTACTAATAGATCTTCAACATTCTTTGTGATTTCTTCATGCAATTTTACGCTTTCTTCATGATTAGCTTCGCATAGTACTACCTGTTCCAATTTATAAAATTCGTGTACTCGGAAAAAACCTTTCACATCTTTGCCATGACTTCCAGCTTCTCTACGAAAACAAGTAGAAAAAGAAGCAAATCTTACGGGAAATTTTGCTTTGTCCAGAATTTCATTCGAATGATAAGACATCGTTGCAACTTCTCCAGTGCCCGCTAAATAATCTCCATCCTGGGTTTTATATAAATCATCTTCTCCACCTGGAATATATCCCGTACCCAAAAGGGTATATTTTTTCACAAGTGACGGTACAATCATCGGAACAAACCCTTTACTTACCAAACTATCCAGGAAAAATTGCCAAAGTGCAAAAGCTAAAAGAGTGCCATCTCGTTTTAAAAAATATCCGCGAAAGCCGGAAACCTTTGTTCCACGTTCAAAATCTGCAAGGTCGAGATTGCTCATTAGAGTCATCTGATTCTTCATTTCAAAATTAAACGCAGGCTTTTCACCCCAGACTTTTACTTCTTTATTTTCAGCATCGGTCGCTCCATCTGGTACAGACATATCCGGAACATTCGGTACTTGAAGCATAAATTTCTGCCATTCTTCCACGGTTTTTTTTAATTTTTCTTCTTTGATTTTTATATCTTCCTTGACCCCGCGCATTTCTTCAATCAGCTGAATTTTCAGCGCCGGATCTTGATTCCGCACTATCTCATTAGAAACTTTATTCACTTCCGCTCGGAGATCTTCCACTTCTTTAAGCTCTTTTAAACGCTGATCATCTAGAACGATCAGTTTTTCAATATCAATTTCCACCC
>CAYIUM010000082.1:0-3237 GCA_964366675.1 uncultured Candidatus Saccharibacteria bacterium | reverse complement strand
AAACAATGCAGTCTTGGCTTGCTTAGGCAACAGTGCTTTGCGTTGTGAAGATGCTCGGGCGACCTTGCAGGATTCTTTGTTCCCGACAATTTTTCAGATTAGAAAAAATCAAGACACTTGCAATTTTGAACTCTCGTATAGCGGCGAAAGCACGTTGGTTGACGCCACCGGCAAAAAATTAGCCGGTCAATATGTTGCCTGTCCGCTTAGCCTGGTTAAGGAATTGGATGAAACAAAAACTCCTCCTTTGTTTGGTGTTCCCAATACGAGTGACCCAGGGAAATATGCAGGTCAAATATATTTTTATGGCACCCTCGGCTTGTTTATAGAAAATAATGTTGACCAAAATAGAATTCAAAATCTCGGCTGTAGGGGAGATTACATTTCATCTGTAATAGCTAGTTACCAAAAGGCGCAATAAGATATTAACTAGGAATCAGCAATGGCTACGCTTTATACCGAGCAATCAAAAAATGTAAGAAAAACATGGCTCCTGATGACTATATTTTTTGTTATAGTCATCGGACTTGGCTGGTTTTTCAGTCTGTACTATGGGGACCCTAATATTCTCTACATTTTCGTAGTCTTTAGTATTGTCATGAATGTTGTTTCGTATTGGTTTTCGGACAAAATCGTTTTGAAGTTGGCTGGAGCGCAGATGGCTAGAAGAGAAGAATTTTTTGATTTATACGCAAGCGTAGAAAATTTGTCCATCGCCGGAGGGTTGCCTATGCCTAAAGTGTATGTGGTACAAGATCTGGCGCCCAACGCTTTTGCCACCGGTAGAGACAAAAACCATGCTGTAGTTTGCGCGACTACTGGACTGCTTGCGATTCTAAACAAATCTGAGCTGGAGGGGGTGATAGCTCATGAACTTTCGCACATCGGGAATAAAGACATGCTTCTTTCGACAGTGGTTGTTGTTTTGGTAGGTTTTGTTTCAATACTTTCCGACGTATTTATGCGCAGTGTGTTTTTGGGAGGACATAGAGATAGCGATAATAAAGCTCGCGGTTTGCTGATGCTTGTGGGCATAATCCTTTCAATTCTGGCGCCGATAGCCGCTTTACTGATCCAGCTGGCTATTTCCAGGAAGCGTGAATTTTTGGCAGATGCTTCTGGCGCTCTTCTCACTCGCTATCCCGAAGGTTTAGCAAGCGCGCTCCGCAAAATTTCTCAATACCAAAAACCTATGGCCCGTCAATCTAGCGCCATCGCGCATCTCTACATCGCTGACCCGAAGGCCGTGTTTGGCAAAAAAGTAACCGGTTTGTTTTTGACTCATCCGCCGGTGGAAGAGAGAGTCAGAGCGCTTATAGGCTAGCCTTAATTTTCAATTCACAATTCTCAATTTTCACTGAATTTACAATGTTTAATTTTCATTGAATCATTGATGTTTAAAAATTGATTGAAAATTACAAATTAAAAATTGATAATTTACTCCCGAGTGCTATACTCATTACATGGATATAAAAGATGTCGAAAACCTGGCGGAGCTTGCTAGAATTGAGCTTGGAGAGGATGAAAAAAAGGAAATACTTTCAGATATGAAAGGTATTTTGGACTATGTAAATCAAATTCAAGAGGTAAAAATACCTGCCAAAGTTGGAGAGCAGGGCAGGGTGGATGTGGAGTCCGATTATCGTCCATACAATGTCTGGAGAGAAGATTTGCCCGCCGGGGCGGGTGAGGGTTCCTTTTCTCGTGAACTTATTATAGAACAATTCCCAGATGCGCAAGATAATTTTCTAAAAGTGAAAAAGATATTATGATTGATTTAAAAAATCTGACAATCGAAAAAGCCCATCAGAGTTTACTAAAGGGAGAATTCACTTGCCGAGAACTGGCGCAAGCGTATCTGGAAGTTATTAAAGAAAAAAACCCAAGAATTAACGCATATCTTGAAGTATTTGATGATGTGCTTGATCAAGCCGATGTTGCGCAAAAAAGGTTTGACTCAAAAACATCCACAATTTTAACTGGTATTCCTTTTGCCGTCAAAGATAATATTTTGATAAAAGGTAGAAATGTAACTTCCGCCTCAAAAATATTACAAAATTATGTGGCATCTTATGATGCCACAGTTATAACTAAATTAAAAAAGCAAGGTGCTGTATTCTTAGGCAGGACAAATATGGATGAGTTTGCTTTAGGTGGGTCAACGGAAAATTCGGCATACGGAGTGACAAAAAATCCATACGATACAAAGAGAGTTTCCGGCGGTACCTCCGGCGGTTCGGCGGCATCTGTTGCGAGCGATATGTCTCTGGTTGCTCTTGGTTCGGATACAGGAGGTTCAATTCGCGAGCCGTCTGCGTTTTGCGGGGTTGTCGGGTTTAAGCCTACCTACGGCAAAGTATCCCGTTATGGTTTGATGGCCACAACATCATCTTTCGATGTTATTGGTCCGATTGCAAAGACGGTTGAAGATGCGCAGATTGTATTTGATGTTATCAATGGGAATGATGTCTTGGACAGTACTTCTATAAAGGATGATATTTATACAGAACCCAAGAAAAAAAATAAATTATCAATTGGAGTGCCTTGGAGTCTGATAAATCAGGAGGGAATTGACCCGAAGGTTAAGGATAATTTTAAAGAAGCTGTCAAAAATCTAGAAAGTTCCGGTTATAAAATCAAAGATATTGAACTCCCTAATTGCCTTGCTTTGTATTATATTATTAATTTTGCTGAAGTTTCCACGAATCTTTCGCGTTTTGACGGAGTTCGGTATGGCGTGCACAAAAACGGAAAAAATTTACTCGGAGATTACTTGCTCTCGAGAGGCACAGGTTTTGGTAAGGAATCTAGAAGGAGAATATTACTCGGTGCATATGTTCTATCCGCAGGTTACTATGATGCATATTATGGAAAAGCGCAGAAAGCCCGTGAAGCTTTAAGGAAAGAGTTTAAAGAATTATTTTCTAAAATTGATTTGATATTAACACCGACCTCTCCAATACCCGCTTGGGAAATAGGAGAAAAAAGCGATCCGCTTTCTATGTATTTGGTTGACATATTTACGGTTACTGCAAATATTATCGGGGTGCCTGCCATGTCTTTACCTTCAGGCTTCTTAGAGATAAAAGGAAAAAATCTGCCTCTGGGGATTCAATTTATGGCTTCGCACGGGAGGGAAGATCTTCTTTTTGAAATAGGTCAAAAATTTGAAGCTATTTGCTCTTAAATTATCTTAAGATATAATGCCTATTATATGAAACCTGAAAGCATAGGGGG
>CAYIUM010000081.1:0-3250 GCA_964366675.1 uncultured Candidatus Saccharibacteria bacterium | reverse complement strand
CGATGCTTCGTTATTTTATAAATAAAGCCCTTGGTAAATTTAATTTTTTCAAACCGGACGTGATGGTTTCGGTGCCGGCAGGTGTCACCAGTACTGAACGGCGAGCAGTCATCGAGGCGGCTATCCGCGCCGGCGCTAAAAATGCTTATGTAGTTAAAGAGCCTATTTTAGCCGCTATTGGCGCAGGCATTCCGATCTACGAATCCAAGGGTCACATGGTGGTGGACATCGGCGGAGGTACCACGGATGTGGCAGTTATTTCGCTCGGCGGAATTGTTTCTTCTACTTCGGTTAAATGCGCTGGCAATAAAATAGATCAAGCGATTGCCGATTACATCAAAAAAACTTTCAATTTAGCGATAGGTGATAGAACAGCGGAAGAAGTAAAAATCAAAATAGGAGCGGCAGTACTTTTAGAAGAAGAACTTAGTGTCACAATCAAGGGTCGTGATTATATTCAAGGATTACCTAGATCAGCGCGAGTGGGAACTAATGAAATAGTGCGAGCAATAGATGGGGAATTAAAACAGATAATCAAGGCGATTAAAGACGTATTACAGGAAACTCCACCGGAGCTTGCTTCCGATATCATCGATCAAGGAATTATTATGACCGGAGGTTCTTCTCAACTACGCAATTTCACCGATTTGGTTTATCGCAAAACGGGAGTGAAAGCGACTCTAGCCGAAGATCCGCTTTTTTGCGTGGTGAAAGGCACGGGTATAGCGTTGGAACATTTGGATCTGTATAAGAAAACGATTTTAAGCAAAAGATAAGTATGTTTTCCAAACATTTAGACAAGAATAATTTGCATCACGCTTATTTAATAGAAGGACAGCGAGATAAAATTTTAACGGAAATTCTAGAGTTTATCGAAAATATGGGAATCAAGGCAACTGGCAATGCCGATGTTTCTCACATTTCACTTGATTCTTTCAAGATTGAAGATGCGCGCAATTTAAGATCATACGCGATGGAAAAAAGTTTTTCTGTCGGTAAAAAAATATTTATTATTTCTGCTAATAATTTTTTATTGGAGGCGCAAAACAGCCTGCTGAAAATGTTTGAAGAGCCTATTGAAAATACCCATTTTTTTCTGATCGTACCAGATGTTAATTTTTTACTGAAAACTCTTGTCTCTAGGTTTTACGTGATTTCAGCTAGGCAAGACCTAGCTAGAGAGGTTAAAGATGCCGAGAAATTCATAGGAATGCCAGTACAAAAGAGGATTGATTTTATAAAAGAACTATTGGCTGAAGTAGGGGACGAAGATGAAGAGGGAAATGAAGTAATAGTGCTTGATTCCGCTCGTTCTAAAGCTCTGAAGTTCTTAAATGCTTTGGAGTTTACACTGCATGGCAAAATGTCAAAGGCGGGCTTTGACATAAGTTTTTTTGAGCAGATTTTCAAAGTTCGTGAATTTCTTCGTATGCCCGGAAGCTCTGCAAAAAGCTTGATGGAATCTGTGGCACTTATTATACCGGAAAGCTAGTTTCCTTCAAGTTTCTTAGTATACAGTATATTGGTGGTTAAGGAATTTAAAAAAAGAAAAAGATGGAATATAAAGCAGAAAATAGAATATGTCAACACTGCAAGAAAGATTTTACGATAGAGCTGGACGATTTTGGATTTTATGAAAAGATGGGCGTGCTTCCGCCAAAAATTTGTCCTGATTGCCGAGCTCAATTGCGTCTTTGTTTCAGAAATGAAAGGTTTCTCTATAAACGTACTTGTGATAATTGTAAAAAAAGTACTATCTCAATGTATAGCCAGAACAAAACTTACCCCGTCTGGTGTCATGACTGCTGGTGGAGCGATGATTTGAATGCAAAAAAATATGCTCAAAATTATGACTTTAAACGTCCTTTTTTTGAACAATGGAATGAACTTTGGAGTAAAGTTCCTAAACCAGCACGTATTTCCACCAGAGATATCAATTCACCATATACCAATATGGTGGCAGACAACAAGAATTGCTATATGATCATAGAATGCTCAAACAATGAAAATTGCATAAATTGTTATTGGATCCAAATTTCAAAAGATTTAGTTGATTGTTCTTCCACAAATAAAGTTGAATTATCCTATGAAGTTGATGATTGTTATGATTGTCATTCTTTGTTTTGGTCTAAAGGTTGTTATAACTGCTTGGATAGTTTTTTCTTACTTAATTGTCGTGGATGCACTAATTGTTTGGGTTGTATTAATTTACGAGAACAAAAATATAATATTTTTAATAAACAATACACTAAGGAAGAATACGAAAAAAAATTAAAATCCTTTAGATTGGATACATATTCCGGCGTGGAATTTCTCAAAAAAGAATTTAAGAATTTTATAAAAGACAAACCTAGAAAATTTGCTGAAATTTTTAATGCCGTGAATTCTACCGGAAACTATATGGAAAATGTAAAAAATAATCGTAGGTGTTTTCATTCTTATGACGCTGAAGACAATGCTTATGCTGTACACGCTTGGCGTGGAGCGAAAGATTGCGTGGATTGTAATACTACTGGTCGCGGAGCTGAATTAATTTTCAACACCATGAACACAGGTTTACAAGCTTCTAATATAATTTGTGGCTTCTTTTGTTGGGGTACGCAATTTACGGAATATTGTGTGAATTGCCCGAATTCAAAGAATTGTTTTGGTTGTATAGGTTTAATAAAAGGAGAGCATTGCATTTTGAACAAACAGTATAATAAAGAGGAATATAAAAAATTGCGCGCGGAAATTATTGAAAAAATGAAACAAGAAGAAATTTACTGAGATTTTTTCCCAAAGAATTTATCAGCATTTGGCTATAACGAATCTTCGGCGATAGATGAGTTTCCACTTACCAAAAAAGAAGCACTGAATCAGGAGTGCAAATGGGAAGACATAGAGAGGGGCACTTATGGTAAAGAAACGATAGATTGGAAAACTTTTCCAGATTCTATTTTAGATTTATCGGATGATTTTGATGTGAATAAAGAAGTATTCGTTTGTTTAGAATGCAAAAAAAATTATCGTATTATTGTTGATGAACTTTCGTTTTACAAAAGAATGAAAATACCTATACCGCGTAATTGTCCGGAATGCAGACATATTAAACGTTTTAAAGCTAGGGGTCCGAACAAACTTTGGCGTAGGTCTTGTATGAATGAAGGATGTAAAAATGAGTTTGAAACAAGCTATGCGCCCGATAGGTCAGAAATAATTTATTGTGAAAAATGTTACCAGCAGGAGGTGTATTAAATTAAAAAATCGT
>CAYIUM010000080.1:0-3308 GCA_964366675.1 uncultured Candidatus Saccharibacteria bacterium | reverse complement strand
GTTGAAAATTATTCTGCAAATCAGATAGATGCTCGACAGAATTTTTGGGGCGATCCATCCGGTCCATATGAAGCTGATCAGAATTCACTTGGTCTAGGTTACGCAATTTATGGCGATGTTTTATTTACTCCGTGGCTCACGAGCGACCCTCTCACCGTAGAAGAATGTTGCTCTAGTGTGCTCTTTTTGCCGGGACTCAAGGGGAGTGTTCTCGAAAAGGGTTCCGACACTCTTTGGCCACCGACATTTATGAGTAATGATGTGCCCCAACTTGCCCTTACCCAAGCCGGCGAGAGTGTTAATGATATCCATGTAAATGGAATCCTAAATACATTCAAGGTAACTCCTATTTATTCCCATTTCTCTGATTTTATGGATGGCCTAGATGGTCCTGACGGTTTGATAAATGAGTGGCTCCCTTTTGCCTATGATTGGAGGTTCTCGCCGGAGAAGATTATAGAAGATGGGATTAAAACAAAGACCGGAGTTATAGATATAATGGATAAATTGGAAACCCTTGCACGAGATTCTAAGACAGGTAAAGTAACTATAATTTCTCATTCCATGGGCGGTTTACTGGGAAAGGCAATTATAAAAAAACTCGAAGAGGAAGGAAAAGCAGATTTGATTGATTCGTTTGTGATGATTGGTTCTCCTCAATTGGGTACGCCCCAGGCGATCGGAGGGCTTTTGCATGGAGATAGTGAAAGCATCCTTGCTGGTTTTATTGTGAATTCTATAGATATGCGCTCTATAGCCCAAAACATGCCGAGCGCCTATAACCTCCTCCCGTCATTAAAATATTTTACTGAAGTTTCTGACCCGGTTATCGTTTTTGATACGAGTGCCACATTTACTGAACCATGGAGGAATTTATGGGGAACAGTTGTTAATAATTATGCAAATTTTGTTTCGTTTGTTACAGGAGGCGGGGGTGTGCGTCAAAAACCAGACAAATTTACCACTCGCATTCCAGAAGTATTGCGCTCCGATCTAATAACAGATGCTACCGAATTTCATGAAGAATATGACAATTACCAATTTCCGGATAATATAAGAGTGGTACAAGTTGCCGGATGGGGGCGACCAACTATGAAGGGAGTGGAATACACTACCCAGCATCGTCAGCAAAGTTACAAGATGATTCCAACTCGTGAAGGTGACAGTACTGTCGTGTATTCAAGCGCGGTTTCTTCAATTGCTGATGAGACATATTTCTTTAATGTTTTCGATTATAACAAGCTCTTGAACTCTAGTGCTCAACATAGAGATTTATTGAATACTAGCTCGGTTCAGAATTTATTGAAATCAATCGTTAAACAAGAAGGTATCACAGGTATTGACTTTATCTCAAGCATAAAACCATTACCAATAAACCTTGTTGACGAACTGATAGTTAGCAGTCACTCTCCAGTTATTCTCGGTGCCTATGATAATCTTGGAAATTTTACCGGTATTGACCCAAATCAAGATCTTTCTGCTGATATTCTTACAATTACAGAAAATATTCCAGGGAGTGCATTTCTGTACACCAGCGAAAGCCAGCACATTTTTCTGCCCAAGGAAGGTGTTTATAATTTTGCCTACAAAGGTGTAGGGGAGGGTCCGACCACTGTCGAGATAGAAAATTTTTCTGCTAATATCATCACTCCTATCGTTCAGTACTCGGATATTCCGACTACGACCGCTACAAGCGCAGCGTTTACAGTGGCAAGTGCTACTCCAGAAGAGACGATATTACAAGTTGATTTGAATGGAGATGGAAATACAGATGAAACTGTGTATGATGATGAGCATGAGTTTTCCTTAAACGAACTGATAGCGCAGATAAAAGCGAAGATACAGTCCCTTGATGCTAAAGACAAGCTAAAACAAAACCTTTTAAAGAGAATAGAAGGCTTGGAGAAAAAGATAGAGAAGAAAAAAGAAAGAAATGCGAAGATCCTTGAGAAATTCAAGGATAAAATTATTAAACAAGAAATGAAAAAGAGGATTAACACCGCTGACGCTAATAATATACTAGAATTGCTTGAACTTCTGGAAGCAAGTGCAGAAAGTACAACCCTTGACCAAGCTTTACTTACTGAATTAAAAGCTAAGATAAATTTGCTCAATATCAAACAAAATCTCAAGAAAGATCTTCTCAAGCGCGTTGAAAGACTGGAAAACAAGCGAAGCCTAATTAAAAATCTTTCAAACCTGACGCGAAGTATTACCAGGAAGAGTAACAATGGAAAGATAGAAAGCACGCAGGCACAGGCACTTTTGGATCTAATTATTAAAATTGAGGATGTGATATAATCTAAATTATGAATACAAGAAAAATAACTTTGGGTTTCCTGGTTCTTTCCTTGTTAGGATTGCTAATCTCTTATTGGATGTTTCAACTGAATCTAACTGCCAGTGCTACAGGTGATATGATAGTTCAAACAAGAGAAGGTCTTTTCTATGGCATGTCAGCCCTAGCTCTTGTATTTCTTCTTTTGCTTTTCCTTCCTAACGCTTTTCCGGCCTGGAAAAAATTTGCTAAGTGGTTTATACCCCTAGCGGCACTTCTCTTTATTTTCTATCAGGGACCTAGTTCTGGTGACTACTTTTCTCCGTACCCAGAGCAAGTTTTTCAATGGGTAAGTGTTCTCTATGTTGTAATCAGTATTCTCATTATTGCTTTGAAAACAATCAGACAAAAAAACGAGGAGGCTGCCTAAAGAAATAATAATGAAAGATTTTTACAAAAAAGGGTTAACGGTTATAGAGTTGTTGGTAGTATTGGTAGTATTGGGTGTTATATTTTCAATTGTAATTCCACAATTTTCAAGGATGCGAGAGAATCAAGTGTTGAAAAGTGGAGTGCAAGATATTTTGTCTTCTCTAAACAAGGCGCGTTCACAAACTCTTGCATCCCTAAACTCTTTGAACTACGGAGTGCATTTTGAACCTAATAAGATAATAATCTTTACAGGTACAGGTTTTTCACCTAGTGCCAGCGATAATGAAATTATTGACATAATAACACCAGCTCGTATTTCAAATGTTACTTTGAATTTGGTTAGTGATATTTCAGGCGAAATGTTCTTCAGTCGTCTTTCTGGCAGTCCGAGTAAGACCGGTACAATAATTATTTCCACAACAAATTATTCTAAAATTATTACAATTTGGGCTACTGGAGTGGTTAGTGTAGATTAATGTACAACAGTAGGGAGTGAGTTCTCGTGCACGCACGGGTGGGCAGGCTCGCGCGTAATCGCGCGAGCTGGGGCAAGCACGATGGCATTTGCGCCTTCGGGAATTTCCGCTAGACCCGTTAG
>CAYIUM010000079.1:0-3310 GCA_964366675.1 uncultured Candidatus Saccharibacteria bacterium | reverse complement strand
CTTCGGCAATAGTTTGAGGCAAATCGCTTCCTTTTATTGTAGTTTTGTAAGAACCAGAGATATATTCTCGCCATAAAAACCCCCTGACCTCAGCCGTTTTTTTATCTGTCGGAAAATAATCCTGCGCTACTGTTTCATTGTAGGAAAAAGGAGACAATTCTGGAGGAAAAAATTCTCCAAAACCATAAGACCTACCTTGTTTATCTATGTAAGGTACTTTTTTCATTTGTCCTATTATTTTTGGCACCAACATCTCATATTCTTCTTTGGTGTACTGTTTATTTAAAATACAATATTGTTTACCATTCATTGAGGCACACCCAAAACAATAACTGCAATTATTCATCATGAAACTATAAAAAATATCTCTGGAATACCAAACTGTTGCTCCGAAAAATATTTTACTATTCTGTACTCACACACTTATCACTTCATAATTTAATTCACAACCATCACCACATCCCGGACATACATAATAAGCATCTTTTAATCCATGAGCTCCCCAACATGCGTATTTCACATTTTCTGCTTCATCTCGAAAATCAAAAACACCGAAACATTTGCGAGAATTAGAAACCTGATCACCAACAACATTCACTGTGTTAGTTAGTTTTAAGTGTTTATGAAAAGCATTATTCCATAATTCCTGAAATTTAATTTTCGCTTTTTCAACACCAGACCTAGTATTTAAATCAAGATTCTTTTTCTTTTTTGAATATTCTTCTTTTGTATACTGTACATTTTTTATACAATAACTTTTATTTCTCAAGTTAGTGCACAAAATACAGTTAGAACAATTACGGCAATCATATAAAAAATAAGAATCTAGACATCCTTCGCTTTCTCTGGAAAAAAACAACCTGCTGGAATCGCTACAATAAACATTTTCATAACAAAATTCGGTTGCGAATGAGGTGTAGGAATCGTGGGTAAACATTCCGTGCCACAACCTGTTGCAATACATACAGTCTTCACTCCGCCAGCCAGCACTGGTTAAGTAGCAATTTTTTTGTTCTACCACGACATTGCAAAAACGAGAATTTATTGACTTAGAATCAAATAGAGGCATTTGTGGAACTCTTTCGAGAAGTTCTCTAAATTGTTCAAAAAACGGACGAGAAAAGTCATATTCTCTGCCGTAATTGCAAGGATCCCAAGAGTCTCCCCACCAAGTTTCCTTATCGTAAGTTATTATTTTTTCATCCGGATGATAAATTGATATTAAAGTTTTTTTTGCTTTAGAAGCACTGTTTAATCTGCGAAACAATGAATGTTCATTACGCCACATACATCGACGAATTAATCGGCATTCCGGACACCAATTAGGCGGAGGGACTTTTATTTTTTTATAAAATCCAAAATCCTCCGGTTCGATAGTGAATCCTTTTTTACAATTCTGGCAATTTTTTATCTCACTTTTCATACTTAAACTATTCGCTTATTCGCGCGAATTAGAGATACTAAAACAATTTCATTACATCATTATAAGTAATAACGAGCATAAAGAGCACCAAAATACCGAAGCCGATTATGTTGGTGGTATTGACGAATTTCGGATTCATCCGCGAACCTTTTATTTTTTCAATCAACAAGAAGAAAAGTCGTCCGCCATCCAGCGCCGGAAATGGAAGCAAATTTATAATCGCTAGATTAACAGAAATAAGCGCGGTAAAAGACAAAAGATAAACAAAACCGAATTGATAAGCAGCGCCCACGATACCCACCATGCCAACGGGACCTGTAATTGAATCAAAACCGCCTTTGCCTCTTATACCCTCTGAAATAAGCGTAAAAAGCCCTAAAACCGTGCTTTTGGTCACAAACAGGGTTAACAGCATCCCCTCTTTTAAAGCCGAAAAAACAGGTAATTTGGCCGTTCCAATCATATCCATTGATACACCTATCATGGGTTCCTCGTTGGTGGACTTTTGGACTGGTATTACTTCTGCAATGCGGATATTTTTTTCTTTACTGCGCAAATAGCCTATTTCAATTTCTTTTTCGGAACGCAAAATTATAAAAGATTTTAGAGTGTCTGGATTGATTTCATTTAAAATTTCTGGCAAATCTGTCTGCCTAGTAGGCAAGCTTCTTACCGAAATTATTTTATCTCCAGATTTAAGACCTGAAAAATATGCTGGAGAATCATTCAAAACGGAAATTATCATTAAGTTCACATCTTGTAGTTTGTAATTTATCCCACTGCCAACCGAAGCAGGAAGTCCAGACATAAAGCCGATGGAAAATAAAAACCAAGCCAGTAAAAAATTAGCAAACACCCCAGCAAACAAAACTATTGCCTGTTTCCATTTGGTTTGATGCACGAAACTTCTGGAAAAATCTTGTTTAGTCTGTAAATCTTTTTCTAAAAATCCTACCTCCACGAAATCAGCTTCGTCAAAATTTTCGCCGAAAATTTTGACGAAGCCCCCAAAAGGTAAAGCGTTCAAGCTATATTCTGTTTCTCCCTTTTTTACACTAAAAAGTTTAGGTGGAAAACCGAAACCAAATTCATCCACTCGAATACCAAACTTTTTAGCAGAGAAAAAATGCCCAAACTCATGGACTAAAACTAACACTAAAAGAATTATAAAAAAGATGATTATATTCATGCGACTCTATCCCATCACTTCTTTTTGCTTCTTCTCGAAATTTGCTTCCAAACTTTTATTTACTTCGTCAATAATCTTCTGCAATTCATCTTTTGCCCTGAATCTTTCGTCTTCGGTTAGTTTCCCTTCTTTTTCCTTTTTTTGCACATCATCCCAAATACGTTCGCGTTCACGACGTACCGTAATTCTTTGTTCTTCTAATTTTTCTTTCAAAACTTTGACTAAAGTCTGTCTTGTTTCCGTGGTTAATTGAGGGAAAATTACCCTAACACCCAAATCATCTACTGCCACCGAAAGTCCTAAATTAGCCGCGGCTATCGCTTTCTCTATTTCCTTTATCTGACCTTTATCAAAAGGCGAAACCCGCAAAGTTTTTGGGTCTTCAATGGAAACCGAAGCGACATTCTTGAGTGGCACTCGCGAGCCATAAGATTCCACCACTACTCCATCCAAAACCATCGGTGAAGCTCGACCGATATTGAGCTGACTGTATTCTTTATTCAAAAATTCCCCCACTTTCTTTAATTCCGTCTTAAAATTCACAAAGTTGTAGTTCATGGTTTTATAACGACAAGTGAGGAGCATAAGCAAATTTATTTGTTTAATGTCCGAATGCCGTTGTTATATGGTACTCCATATTGTATCACGATTTTTTAATTTAATACACCTCCTGCTGGTAACATTTTTCACAATAAATT
>CAYIUM010000078.1:0-3323 GCA_964366675.1 uncultured Candidatus Saccharibacteria bacterium | reverse complement strand
TAGAAGAAATCGCCTATCGTGATACTTGGGGCAAGGGCGCGGATAGTTTTATCGCGATGATTTATGAGCGATTAAAATTAATGCATGATTTATTGGCGGAAGATGGAAGTATTTATGTACATTGTGATTGGCGAGTAAATAGTTATATGCGTTTGGTATTAGATGATATTTTTGGAAAAGATAATTTTATAAATGAGATTACATGGCGTCGTTCAAATAGCCATAATGACGGAAATAAATTCGGAATAATTACCGATACCATTTTTTTATATTCTAAAAGTGAAAAATATACTTTTAATAAAATCTTTACTCCAAGAACTAATGAAGAAACTGATGAAGAGTATACACAAGTAGATGAAATCACTGGGAAAAAATATAAATCAATTTCTATGAATGCCGCAGGTCAAGGTGAGCCAAGAATATTTGGAGAAAAAGGATTATTAAATCCGCCAGCTGGAACACATTGGAGATGGTCACAAGAAAGAATAAATGAAGCTATAAAAAATAACATAATCTTTTTTTCTTCTAACGGAACCCCTAGATATAAACAATTTCCTGAAAATATAGAAGGAAAACAAGTCCAAAACCTCTGGACTGACTTTATGGCTATTTCTTCACAAGCTCAAGAGAGAGCTGATTACCCAACGCAAAAACCAGAACAACTAATTGAAAGAATCATCAAAGCTTCTTCAAATGAAGGCGACCTTGTCGCTGACTTTTTCTGTGGTTCTGGCACAACTCTTGCTGTCGCAGAAAAATTTGGTAGAAAATGGATTGGAACAGATTTGGGTAAATTTGGTATACACACATCTCGCAAACGATTGATTGGGGTGCAGAGAGAAATGAAAAAGACAAGTAAAGATTTTCGTGCATTTGAAATACTGAATCTTGGCAGGTATGAAAGAGAAAATTTTATTTCTGTAAATAATAATTTACGCGATGAAGAAAAAAAGAAGCAGTCGGAGTTAAAAGAGAAAGAATTTATTTTGCTTATACTTTCTGCTTATAAAGCTGAACCAGTGGAAACATTTAAAAATTTTGTCGGGAAGAAAAGAGATCGGCTGGTGGCTATTGGGCCGATAAATTTGCCGGTGTCTTCACGGTTTGTGGATTATATATTAGAAGAGTGCACGATTTACAATATTACAAAAGTTGATATTTTAGGTTTTGATTACGAAATGGGACTGGATGTGGCGCGAGCGAAAGATTTTGGCGTGGATATACAATTAAAGATTATCCCGCGCGAAGTTTTTGATAAAAAAGCGGTAGAAAAAGGACAGGTGAAGTTTTATGATGTGGCCTTTATTGAGGTGAGGCCAATTATAAAAGGCAAAGGAAACACGAAAGAGATTTCTATAGAACTGGCGGATTTTTCTTGTTCATATAATCAGGATGATATTGCTGAAATAATTGAAGGATTAAAACCGGGTGGGTCCAAGATTATTCTTGATAGCGGAAAACTTATCAAAATTTCAAAAGACAAAAATACCGGAGTAGTTACGCAAGATATTTTGACGAAAAAATGGAGCGATTGGATTGATTATTGGGCGGTGGATTTTGATTTTGCCAGCAGAAAAGAAATAATCAAGAAAATAAATAAAAAAGGCGAAGAAATTGAAGAATGGACAGGGGATTATATCTTTGATAACGAATGGCAAAGTTTCCGCACGAAGAAAAATAGAAATCTCGATTTGATATCTTCTCCAAAGATGGCGGTAAGCGGTATTTATAAAGTAGCTGTGAAGGTTGTAGATATATTTGGGAACGATACGACGAAAGTAGTAGAGGTAAAGGTATAAATATGAATTACCAAATTTTAGACACAATTAAACAGGCCGGTCGGACTCGAACTATTTTAAAGATTATTTATATTGAAAAAGACGGTACGAGTGAAGGGTGGCGATATGTGGAACCATACAGTTTTATAGGTGAAGGTGATAACGAAGCTTTGTTTGCTTGGGATGTTAGTAAGGATGGAATTAGACGATTTACTCTAAACCGTATTGATCAAGCAGAATCTACGTCAGAACATTTTGTCCCGCGCTTCACTGCTGAAATTGTATGAATGAAAAAATTAAAGAAAAATTCAAATTCAGTCTACACAATAAAACACTTGTAATGATAGATTGGGCAAATGTCCATGGTTGGTTTTCTGATCCCGAAAGCAAAAGCTATCTTGGTTGGGTGATTAATCCAAAAAGACTTTTTGATTGTTTATCAACCTATAAGGAAATTATTGGTAAGCGGCTTTATCATGGAGTCGAGGTTGGTAACAAGCGGTCAGAAGATTTTGGGGCAAATGTTGAAACAATCGGGTTTACTTTCATAAAGAAAGAGGTTAAGTGGGTTCCGGTTTATTTGAATGCACAGAATCATTTCAAAAGAGTAGTTCAGAATTTATTCAATGTTCTTGATGGCATCAAAACAACCAATTCGGCCATTGCTAACAAGCTTTATGAGTTAAGAGAAAAGATAAAAAAGGATATCGTGCAGGGCAGAGACTTTATTAAAGACAAACAAGGTGAGCCGCAAGAATACGCTCTTGTCTCTAAAGTTGACATGCAAATTAATGAGTATGTTTATGGCTTTGTTGAAGAATTAGATGTTGAACTTAAAAAACTAAACATAAACATTGATGACTTACAAAAAAACCTTTTAGAACCGGTGAAGCGAAGAAAATGCGATTTTGATGTTGAGATAGCGAGAGATGTGTGCAACTTATCAAATGATTTTAAAACCTTAATTTTGTTTAGCGGCGACGGCGACTATGCCGCTCTTGCGGATGATTTAATTTCGAAAGGAAAAAAGGTAATTCTGGTCTTTGCTCCGGGGCATAAAGGTAAGGAGTACGAATCTTTGCAAGAAAAATTGAAAGAGACTGGTAAGAATTATGCGCTTTTTGTTTGTACAGTTAACAATCTAAAAGAGGACCTCTGTGTACAAAATAATCAACCCACGGATTTCTCCGTGGGTTGATCGTATCCCCCGCGATTTCTCTAAGGGGCGTGATATAATCATAATACCAGATTAGAGACATAAAGTCAAGAGTTGTGTGCATGGCTGTGTATAACTATAAATACGCGGTTAATTAAAAAGGGAAACAAATACACATAGTAAATTTACAAAACCACTATATATAAAAAAACTTGACCCTGCATTTGCAGGGGGGGGTGAAAATGGGAAATAAAATGTGTGTTTTATCTCTCAAATACGGCACTTTTCAGTATATGCCATTTGCAAGTTCAGGTTAGTTAGAAGATCCCAGTTATATTTAGTAGAAAAAATGACAAAAAATGAGCAAAAATAAGGGTGTGAATAATTAG
>CAYIUM010000077.1:0-3387 GCA_964366675.1 uncultured Candidatus Saccharibacteria bacterium | reverse complement strand
ATTTACCTCGTTACACTGATGACTGCGCTTTGCTCCGCGCTGGGCGCGGCTACCGTAATTCTTCCATTAGCAGATTTAACAATGGTATAGCCGGCAGTACCGGTGGTCGCGGTAATAAGCGGATCATGCGGAATTGCCACTAGATATTTTTCGCTGGCGGTGAGCACGGAAAGATCAATAAGGCTCGTACACGAGGCGGCTTGGCAAACTGCAGTTGTGGTAGTGGTAATATTTGCCGGAAGGGTTCCGTTGTTGTCTATGGAATACTGATAGACGGCGTTGAGAATAGTATTGACATCGGCCCGGCGCTGGGCGTTTCTGGTATCGCCTAATTGCTTAGTGGGGTTAATGGCGATGATGACGATGCCGGCAAGGATGGCGATGGCGGCCACGACCAGCAAAATCTCAAGCAGGGTAAAACCACCTTTTACTCTCTCTCTCTCTCTCTCTCTCTCATAAAATTAAGTATACAACATTTTAGAAATGTCAACATCAGCGTATCAGGACTCAATTTCACTCCAAGCTAAACTCCACTAGCGCTTTTTTGATTATTTCATCGTCGGTTGAAAATCCTTTTTTGTAAACAATCTGTTCGGAATAATCAATATCCTCAAAATAAGCGAGTTGAGTCCTGAAAATTTTCTCATTAAATTCGTTGCCGAAAATTTCCACGCCCTTTGCCTTTATATCGGAAATGGTGTGGCGCGCTTTCAGAATGAAATACAAATCAACATAATCTTTCCATTTAGCCCTGCGACCGAGCGCAAACGCTTTCATGGCGGCAAGCGTGAGAATGTCAGGCAATTTTATGATTTCGCCGAACGATTCTGAAAAATTAATTTTGTAGGGAAATTGGAAAAAAGTAAACTTAACCCCGCCGATTAAAAATGTGTACTCCCCATTTTTATTGACCAGAACAGTATCGATAGCCATGTTCTTCATTATTTTTGCCTTTATGGAGTAATTATTGAATCCACTAAAACTAAATAAATCAAAATCAATTGACTCTCGATGTCCGAGGTGAAGCGCGATGGCGCTACCTCCTACCAAACCGAATTTTTTTGAAAATAATGCAACGGTTGATAGGAGCTTTACCTGAGTTTTCGTAAGGATTTCGTTATGCATATTTTTGAAAATATAACTGGAAATAATTCACAACCTCCGGGCGATAGTTCACCCTTGCGCGATTGGTGTTCTCACGGAAAATTTTGGCGACTTCTTTCATGCCTAAAAGAGCGATGAGCTCCCGCACGTCGTTCATGTCACCGTAATTCAAAATAGCCTCAACTACTGCACCGCTTGAAAGGCCGTCATAATTTCTCGTTGACCAAAAAAGATGCTTTCTTTTCTTTACAAAATCACCGATAATCATACTGTTAGTATAGCATATTTATTCAATTAAAAATCCGCCACTTCTTGCCAGGAAGTGACATTAATATTTGGGGTAATTTTGTCGATTATGATTTTCACTTTTCTGACGATAGTGCCGACGATGCCCGAAGATGTAATTGTTCTATTCTGCCCTCCGCCGGAAGTAACTGTGTAACTACACGTTCCCTGCCCCAAAGTAAGATTTCCTGTTCCGGTAAATGGGGTGGAATCGCGGATTTGCTGGAGGGCTTCTTCAGAGCAGGCATTGGCAAGGGCTTTGGCTTGGTTGGATTGCTCCAGAGAAAAGCTGGTTCTGCTGGAACCCAGGCCCAAAAGCAAGAGTGACGTGGCGATGGCAACTCCGACGGCGCCGGTGACGAGAACCGTAATGAGAGCGATGTAGCCGTCTTGAACCTTTGACTTTTGACCTTTGACCTTTGACAATCTTCTTACTTCACGATCAAAGTCAGACAAATAATTTTTGTCCTGTACTTTCTTATATTTTTTATACTCGTCTCGGGCAAGCGTCTCTGCTACTTCATGACTGATCTTGCCGGCATTGGTCAAAATTTCATACTCGCTAAATTTCAAAAAAGCATTCAATTTTTCTATCCAATCTTTCATGGTCATTGCCTTTCCCCTTGACGCCTGCATTTCCGCATAATCCAAATACATATTGCCAATACGGTTAAGATGAGTAAGCTCTTTTTTGTCTAAATAATTTTTGGCAATTACTACATCGCTTGGCATGATTTTGCCTTGTGGAGAGCGTCGCCATGAAGTGAGCCCCATTGTGTCTTTTTCACTGCTTACTCTGTCGGTGATTATTTCTGCGGCGGTTTGTCCCGTAATTGCAAAATGAAGTTTGTTCTGGACGGTTGCGAAAAACTGTTTGCTTTCAAATGCTTTTGGTGAATAGTCAATAGCAGTGGCATAAATATCTGTAATCTTCTGATAGATCATCCGCTCGCTGGTACGAATGTCCTTGATTTCTTCGTAAAGCTCATCAAAATATCTGGCGCTGAAGCGGGAACCGTATTTGAATCTATTGCTATCCAGCGCATAGCCTTTGTGGATGTAATTTTTCAAAATCCCCGTTGCCCACTGTCTAAATTGGGTACCCCGCTCGGAATTGACTCTGTAACCCACAGCAACTATTGCTTCCAGGCTATAATGTTTCGTTGTATATTTTTTGCCGTCAGAGGCAGTTGTCGAGTATTCCTCGATAACTGATTTCGGATCAAGTTCACGATCTGCAAAAATGTTTTTGAGATGCAAGGAAATATTATCTATGCTGCATTCAAAAAGTTGCGCAATCAGTTTCTGTGTCAGCCAGATATTTTCATCGACATACAACACCTCAATGTTCACCCCGCCGTCGGGAGACTGGTAGATGGCGATTTGATTGTCCGATGGTTGTGTATTTTTTTTCATTTTCTCAAGCTGGCTGTTCCATAGAATGTTTTATTATAATCATATTCGTTTCTGCCGGATGGGTTGATATGGGTGAGAGTAAATTGAATCCTGACCGTTCCCGGAGTATTTGGACGCGAAAGATTTTGGAAAGTGAGACTGGAAGCCACAATCCGGGAATTGGTGAGAGCGATAGAATTCTGCCGTATGGTTCCACCCGAGAGATCAAAAGTAGAAGTAAAATTAATATCCGTGGCGTTACGGCCCGTTTGGGTGATCAACTGCATTACCGCGACACCCTGCTGTTCGACCTCGGCGATGGTTTGATTTTTCACCCGTGACTGCATGAGAAGGGACAAAAAACCGGAGAACGAAAATACAATCGCTCCGACGATTGATACGTAGAGAAGAAGCTCGATGAGGGTAAAGCCACTCTGAACATTTGACATTTGACATTTGACCTTTAACGAACGCTTCCTTGTCAAATGTAAATTGTTAATTGTCAATTGTTTACTATTTCTCATGGTGCGCAACAACACGTTCCTCCTTCTGCTTGCGTACAAAGACTATTTCCTCCGTGTTCGTTGGTTTCTCCATTTGCAA
>CAYIUM010000076.1:0-3394 GCA_964366675.1 uncultured Candidatus Saccharibacteria bacterium | reverse complement strand
CGATACTTATAATTCTTCTCCATCCGCTTGCCGTTCCGCGCTGGAGACTTTAGGAGAAATCAAATCCAATGGAAGAAAAATTGCCGTATTGGGAGATATGCTGGAATTAGGCAAACATACGAAAGAAGCCCATAAAAATATTGGCCGAATCGCCAAGAACGAAAGCGATATATTAATAGTGGTTGGCCCAAGGGCAAAAAATATCAAAGAAGGGGCGGTAGAAGCGGGAATGGAATTGGCAAAAATCTTCGAATTTTTAGATTCACGCGAAGCTGGCGATTTCATCAAAACTTTTATCCAAAGGGGCCCGCCTGCCCCCCCTGCCAGCTCCCTACAGAGGGCAGGCTGGGATTCAGGAGGGCGGGCAGGGGATTTAGTGCTGGTGAAAGGTTCGCAGGGGATGCGCATGGAAAAAATAGTGGAAACAATCCTTCTAGACAAAGAAAACAAAAACAAACTTCTTGTTCGTCAAGATAGGGAGTGGCAGAAAAAATAGATTAAACCTCTCCGATAAATTTTGTCAGCCAGGTTTCCACTTTATTTATCAGCAAAAACAGGCGCTCATGGCGTTCCGAGTGTTTTTTTATGTGGAAGCGCATTTTGGGAGAACAGAAAGATACGAGCAAAAGGCCGATAGCCAGAAAAATAATGCCCTGCAGAAATGGCAGTACCAGGCCGAACAAACCCAAAATTATAAAAACAATTCCTACAATTAATACTAAAATTTTTTTCGCTTGTTTTTGCATTAGTTTTTTATTATAACATCTTGTGACCCTACGCGGAATCGGACCGCGATTTAAGCCTTGAGAAGGCCTTGTCCTAACCGTTAGACGATAGGGCCATACGGAAAGAATATTAGCACTTTTTAGAAAAAATAAAAATTGCAAAACAAAAGGCCGAGCGCGAGCGCTCGGCCTTGGAAAGTGATGGGTGACGCGACGCTACTTTCCCAGCGTCACGCGTGACCGGCCGCCATTGCCGGATCGGGCTCCGTTTGGACAGCCCGTTCACCGTCGCCCGCGCCCTCGACCTTGAGATTGGGCGCCGGATCGACGGCCGGCGGATTCGGGTTGACGTTCATGTCCGCATCCGGTGAGACCGGTGGCGGAGTCACTTCAGGAGGCTGGGAGGGAACTTTGGCCAGGGCTTTCTGTGCCTTGTCCTTGGCTTTCCTCGCCTTTTCCCGCAGCTTGCGGAGACGCTTCGCGACAGCGTTGGCTTTGGTTGTCGCCTCGGCGGCTTTGTTCATGGCCTTTTCGGCCACTAGGGCTAATTGTTCGGGATTCTTCATAGGGCCTTTTCTTCTATAGCCTAACGTTGCGATACAAACCTATTTCCTCCAGTCGTGTGAGTTTTGACCGAAGAGATAGGAATACAAAGGCTCTATCAAAAAGCCCTTAGAACCCTATCCCTTCGAATTGAAAGAACAGTCCACATGTTTCTATCACGTTTTTGATTTTTGTCAACTTTTCCACTGATGTTGGTAATTTCCGCATATGCGGAAATTACCAACAAACTATTTTTTATTCCTCAATTTTTGGCTTTTCTACTTCAAGCAGAGCAAGTTCTGGCGAGGCGCCAGCTATCTTGAGAACATCTTTGTCTATTTTTCGCAGCTCTTTATTTGAAGAATTATAGTGATTCACCACAGTACTCAAAGCATTTCCCAATTTATTATGATATTCATCGTATGATTTTAGATGCTTACCCAAATCGCTTACTCTTTTTATTATTTCTTTGGCTGATTCTTCTATTTTGAGAGCTTTCAAGCCTTGCAGAACCGTTTGCAAATAAGCCAAAAAAGAAGTGGGCGAAGTGATGATGACTTTGTACTTTCCCGCCGCTCGCTGAATCAAATTTTCATTGTCCTCGCCGGTGCCTACTTTGTTCGTGAGTAGGTCGTAATAAATGGCTTCATGGGGGATAAACATAAAAGCGAAATCCGTTGTGCCCTTGGTTGGCTGGATATATTTTGCAGTTTCCGTGATTCTATTTTTTAGATCATTCACAAATATAGTTTCCAGCCTCTTTTTTTCTGCGGGGTCAATAGTTTCTGCCATTTTGTTGTAATTCTCCAGAGAAAATTTTGAATCAATTGGGATAATTTTGTCTTTTACAAAAACGACTGCGTCTACAATAGTGCCGTCTGGAAAAGCATATTGCATTTGATAACTGCCGGGAGGCAGGACATTTTTCAAAACTGTCTCCAGATAGTATTCGCCGAGGATTCCCCGTTGTTTTGGATTTTTCAAAATATTTTCCAAACTTTGCAATTGGTCGGCAAATGAAATTACTTGCTTGTTCGTCTCGTCGAGTCTGGTTAATCGCTCCGTCACATCTCTTATTATTTTATTCGATTCAGAAGAATGAAATTTCAGGCTTTCATTGACTTGTTTATGTGATTCTCCAATTTTACTGTCTACTGTGCGGGAAAGCTCATTTATTTGAGTTAAAATCAAATTTAATCCCGTATCATCTTTTTTTTCTTCTTTTTTTTGCCCAAAAATAAAATAGGCGATCACTATTCCACTCACTATTCCCAAAATTATCCAAAGAATTTCCATAGTCATATTTTAACATTATTTATTACTTTTTCTCTAACTTATGTTCGTAATACGATCTTAAATTAGAAGCCAGGTCTGTGATCACTATTCTTACCCTTTTTTCTTTTTCATCAAAAAAAGGTTTGACGTTCATGGGATTGTAAATAAAGTGTACGCTCGATGTTTTTTGCAGATGAACGAAAAATTCTAGCACCATTTTATGCAATTCTCTGCAAAGTCTCGGATTATTAATGAACACTTGCTGAGAATCTGGAACCAACTTGCTTTCTGCAGATTCTCTTTCCATTAAAAGCGAAAAATTGAATCCACTGATGAATCTTTGTCCTAAAGACATTTTCTTTGGTGTTTCATTTACCGATTCATTTTCCAACATGAGCAGTCCTTGAGACTCTATCTCGTAATTCAAAAAAATCTCTTCGTTGCCTATTCTGATGCTTTGATTCAGAGGATTTGGATTTTTTTCAGTCAACTTTTTAGCTTTTTCGGTGTCCGAGTAATATCCTTTTAGTATTTCTTCGACATTTCTTGGACTGTTGGGTCCTGATTCCAACCTTTCATATTCCTTTATCACCAGATCGACATTTTTTTCAGGATTTGAAACACGAGAAACTTCTGAATCTGCCCCACTGCCAAGTTCAGTTATCTTGCCAATTTTTTTTACTAAATTCCAGCCGTTAGGTGCTTTATCCATATTTTTATTTCCCCAAATAATGTTTTAAGGTATAAATCCAGTCTTCGTCAATGCCGTCGCCGGCTAGTTTTTGTTCCAAGAGCCATTCCAGATAGCCCCTGTCTATCTTTGCAACTTCTTCTATTTTTTTGGTGTTATG
>CAYIUM010000075.1:0-3420 GCA_964366675.1 uncultured Candidatus Saccharibacteria bacterium | reverse complement strand
AAAAGCTGGAGAATTTCATTTTGAATAAGAAAATATTTATTTTAGATTAATTTTTTAATTACTCAGTCTCAAAAAAGTCTTGATCAATCTCCTTAAGTTTATACGTTTCTTGCACCTGTACACCTACATCGTATTTAAGCATTAAATCCACTAATCTATGCCCATCAATCATTATTATTTTATGCCCTGCATCATGAGCTTTTTTTAGGGCATTTTCATCAAATGTTGATGTTGTAACAAATATGCCCTTACTTACATCTCTGCTCATTGCACCTATAAAATTACGAATATCTACTTCCCTTATTTTATTATCTGTATATCGTTTTGCTTGTACATAAATTCTCTCTAGTCCAAGCTTGTCTTGGTTTATTATTCCATCAATTCCACCATCACCTGATTTTGGTGTTTCAATCGGATCACCATACCCCATCTTTTCTAACAGCAGTAACACAACCTTCTGAAAATAATATGGGTTAGCAGTTTTAAGTTTTTCCAATAATTCTATTTTAACTTGATTCTCAATAGTTCTAAAGCCACTATCAATCATATCTTGAGGTGAATTTTCCTCACTTAGGTTTTCAGATTCTTTATCTTTTTTACCTAACTTTCTATTAGCCAAAAATTCTTCATCTTTAAGCAGTTCTTTTAAAGTTAATTTACCTAGCCTAAAAATTTCTCTACCTTTGTCGGTAATTTGAACCATTGCTCGTTCCGGCTGTTTCAACATTCCGGCTTGCTTTAAATAAGTTCTACCCCAACCAATACGATTCATTATCAAGATCGCCCCACTTTTTATTTTTTGGTCGAGTAATTCTTGTGGCAGATTGTGATAATATTTATCTCGAACCTGTCTTTCAAGTTCTTTATAGTGAATAATTTTTCCATCACTCAATACTTCCAGAATTGGTATAAAGGTTTCGTGATATTTGGGTATTTGATCTTGCATAAACTTATTTTAAATACGGGTTTCTAATTTTAAGATTATCTAATTGATTATTTAAATCCTGAACTTTTAGATTTTGCTCATATATATCTTTTTGAAGCTCAGAATAGAATTGATTGCCATTTTTGTTAGATAAAATTACTTCAGCCGCAACTGTTGCAACAATTAAAACAACGGCTATTAAAACTCCTACGATTATGCCTTGATTTTTGGTGTCTTGTTTTTCAACTAAAAATTACTCATTTTTTGTGATAAATTTAAATATATATGGAGTATAGCAAATTAACGACAAAAGTAAAATTACTTATAATCCGGTTTAATTTCTTCCATTCCCTCAATATGGCTAGCCAGACGAGCCAAGGCATAAAGTAAGCTGGAAAGCCGATTTAAATAGGCTAGAGTTTCGGCGCTCATTTTTATTTTTCCCTCTTCTTTGGCAGCTATCACCCGCCTTTCGGCGCGGCGAATCAAGGTTCTGGTAATATCAAGCACCGCTCCATCTTTGGTAGCCCCACTGATAAAAAAATTTTTTATGGGCGGAAGAATTTTTTCTATGCCATCCACGATAGTTTCCACTCTTGCCACTTTTCCTTTTTCAATAGACAGCGTAGCACCGGCGATTTCCGCCTGCACAATGAATAAATTCTGCTGTGTCTCTAGAATGAGCTCGGCAAAGTCCATTTTTTCTTTTCCAACTTCAAAATTTTTGCCTTTAGTCCTGGCTCGAGCCAAACCCAAAAAAGAATTAGCCTCGTCTAGCGCCCCCAAGGCTTCCGCCACTGCGGAACTTTTGGAGACACGCTGATTGCACCCAAAAGTTTTAGTGGTGCCATCATCTCCTTTTCTGGTATACAACATAACGAAAATTAAATCTCACAAACACCCGCCACGCAAGCAAATTCTTTGGAACCGACAGTAGTGTCCGTCGCTTCATACTGAGAAAGTTTGGAAAAATCAATTTTGCCGATAACTTTGGAGCGCTTCTCATACTCTTCTTTGGTAATTGCCTCATAGGGAGCCAATTGATACACATGCTCCGAGCGTGGCAGGAAAGAAAGCCCCCCAATCCAATCCCAATTTTCGTAGACAAAATTTCCCACTGACATCCATTCATCGGGACCGACATAAATAGTCGCCGACGGATTGTGTTCCACAAAATGCTCCTTCAGTCTTTTCCATTCTTTCATCAAATCTAGGGCGGAAACTTCATCCTTGAAGATTGCTCCATCCGGCGCCTTAACTGGAAATTCCAAAACGAAAGTGGTAGCGGTAGCTTCAGATTGACCTACCTCTGGCAAACAAGGTACACCTTGATCTCGAGCCATTTTGAGAAGGGTGTCGGTATGGGAAATACGTACCCGACGAATAAAATAAGGGGCAAACCAAGGATGCATACCAGAACCAACTCCCAGAAGCTGACCGGAATTTCCATGCGGTTTCACGCAAGTAATGGCTGTTGAAGGATTGATACCGAAACGCTTGGCATATTTTTTATTGGTTTCAATTGAATCAAGCTTGAGCGCGTCAAGAACCTTGTCATCTCGGATAACCGGATTGTCGTAATAACCCGTCAGAGAAACGCCGAGCAATCTTTCTTCTTCACAGTTTTCTTTCCATCTTTTGGAAAGATAACCAAAATTGGTTAAAGTGGATTGATAGGTTCCTAAGAGAGTTGCTAATTCTATTTTCTTTTTCAAAGACTCCATTGTATCGTTCGGACGAATAACAATGCTGGTTAAATTGCAGAATTGCTTGGAGCGCAAATAAATTTCTCCGCAAGGATTCAAACCGATCTGCCTTTCATTCTTAATCGCCTCCCATCGGCGAGCTGGCAATTGTTTTTCCAAACCGGCGCGATTAAAAATCCCCCGCTCGCCGGATCTGGATTTCACTAAAGCTGTCCACTCGTCTAAAAATTCTTCGGCGCTGGGCTTGGCGTTGTAAACTGCCGAATTGTTCGCCATACTACGCTGTCCTTCATTCAAATAAAATTGTCCTTTTTTGGCATCACGCATCTCGATATCTTCCAGTTCGGAAAGAGAGATGAGGGCGCTGCGCCTCACTCCTCCAGCCACCACGATCATTCCGATCTGACAGATAATATCATGCATATCCAAATTAGAGAGACGCCTGCCCTGTTTGGACAAAATTTTTCTCTTAGCAAATTCCATCAAGTCCATAAGTGGCTGCGGTCCAGAAGCCCGTCCTCCGGCTGTCTCCAATCTGGCTCCGGCGGGACGAATGAATGAATAGTCGAATTTAACATCCTTACCTTCAAACCAAGCTTTCAATCCTAAAACAAAAGCGTCCGCCCAGCCCTCTTTACTGTCGTTGACAATATGAATTGCCGGTTTTTCTTTTATCTGTTTTCTAATTTGAGGAAACTGCTGGACATTTTCCCATTCCACCGCGAAACCCAGTCCGGCTCCGCACATGGAAACATACATGATCTCTCCCAAATCCTGAGGACAAGTCGG
>CAYIUM010000074.1:0-3442 GCA_964366675.1 uncultured Candidatus Saccharibacteria bacterium | reverse complement strand
TGGCGGAGTGCAGAGCGTTCTCCCGCACTTCTGCTTCAGCAGAAGCACCACGCTTTGCGTGGTGGTGCGTAGCACGCGGGGAACGCTATGATACTTTGTTTTGAAAATAGGTTCTGATTTGGTAGAATAAACGCACAAAAATTCGCCATTTTTGTAACAAAAACTTTTATGAAAAACTTTCAAAAATTATATGAAGAGGCGTCTAAAATCAGCCCTAGGCGAACCCTTACAAAATACGCCAGTTGTGGTGGTGTAGGTTCGGCTTTAATTACCGATAAGGGAAATATTTATACTGGTATTTGTATTGTTTGCAAAACTAGTGTCGTTTGTGCCGAACATTCAGCTATTGCGGATATGCTTAAGCACGGAGAGTCAGAGATAAAGGAAATAATTGCCGTAAGCCACGATAGGAATGAAGTAATAACACCTTGCGGTAATTGTAGAGAGTTTATGCTCCAAATAGATGTCAATAATGGTAAAACTTTAGTGTGTATAGGAAATAATGAGAGCATAGAACTTTCTAAGCTGATGCCTCATCATTGGATGAGGTTGTAATAATTTAGCAAAAATGATACAGCAATTTTATGAAAATACTTTCAATTGAAACATCTTGCGATGACACATGTATTAGCATTTTGGAAATGCATGGATCTTTTTCCACCAAAGGCAGATCCACCTTGGGCGGAAAAGTTCTTGCTAATAGCTCTAACTCTCAAATTAATGTCCATATCCCCTACGGCGGTGTTTATCCGGTCTTGGCAAAAAGAGAACACGCAAAAAATCTGCCGATTCTTTTAAAAGACGTGCCAGTAAAAGCTAATCTCAGCTATAGCGTAGATGAAAAAAAGAATAAGAAACCAGTAGACGCTATTGCTGTTACCTACGGACCTGGACTAGAAATGTGCCTTTGGGAAGGCATCACTTTCGCAAAAGATTTGGCTAAAAAATGGAAAGTGCCCTTGGTTCCAGTGAATCATATGGAAGGGCATATATTCTCCGTCTTTGGGAAAGCTAGAGGCAAATTTTCGATTTCCAATTTAAAATTTCCAATGCTTTCCTTGCTTGTTTCCGGAGGACACACGCAATTGGTGCTTTCTAAAAAGTGGATGAACTATGAAATCGTAGGAGAGACTTTAGACGATGCCGTAGGCGAGGCTTTTGATAAAGTAGCCAGAATGCTCGATCTTCCCTACCCCGGCGGACCGCAAATTTCAAAACTAGCAGAGGAAGAGCGAAGGCATTTCAAAGAAGTTGAAAATTTTTCAGGTCCTCGGTTCTCCGGGTCCCTCCCCCGGCCAGACCATTCAAAATCTTCAACTTCTTCTCATGCTGAAATTTCGCTCCCGAGACCCATGCTGCACAGCAAAGATTTTAATTTTTCGTATGCCGGATTAAAAACCGCTGTGCTTTACTTAATTAGAAAAATAGGAAAACTAGATGACAAAACAAAATCAAAAATAGCCTTAGAGTTTGAGAATGCCGCCATTGAGCCGTTAGTTTTAAAAACTAAAAAAGCGATGGAAAAATACGGAGCAAAAACTTTAATTGTAGCTGGCGGAGTGGCTTGCAATACGCATTTGCAAAGAGAAATGAAAAGCGCTGTCGGTAAAAAAATAAAGCTTCTTTTCCCTAAAGCAGGATTAGCTGGAGACAATTCCTTGATGATCGGCATCGCCGGATACTTGAATTACATAAAAAATAAGAGAAAAACTCCTAAGTTAGAAACTATAAAGGCAACTGGTAATTTAAGGCTCTAATATGATATTATTTGGAGATGAGTGGAGAATTGCCAGAAAAACTGCTAAAGCCGTACAGTCCGAAAGAAACAGAAGAAAGAATATATAAACTATGGGAAGATAGCGGTTTTTTTGATCCAGATGTGTGCGTAAAAAAAGGAATAACCAAGGCAGATGCCCCTTATTTTTCAATCGTCCTTCCCCCGCCGAATGCCACCGGAGTTTTACATTTAGGCCATGCTCTGGAAGATTCAATGCAGGACACAATGATCCGTTATAACAGAATGCAAGGCAAGAAAACTCTTTGGCTTCCGGGCACAGACCATGCGGCCATTGCCACTGATTCCAAAGTCACCAAGATACTGGAAAAAGAAGGCTTGAAGAAAAAAGATATCGGACGGGAAAAATTTTTGGAACGGGTAGATGCGTTCGTGGCAGACAGCAGAAAAACCATAGTAAAACAATTGCGAAAAATGGGAGCTTCTCTTGACTGGTCTCGAGAAGCATTCACTTTTGATGAAGCTCGCAATCTGGCTGTCCGAACCGCTTTCAAAAAAATGTATGACGATGGCCTAATTTATCGAGGACACAGAATTGTAAACTGGGATCCGAAAGGGCAAACGGTTATTTCCGACGATGAAATTGTTTATGAAGAAAAGAAAGGAAAATTTTACACTTTTAAGTACGGACCATTCGAGATAGGCACAGCTAGGCCGGAAACAAAATTCGGAGACAAATATGTAGTGATGCATCCGGAAGATAAAAGATATAAAAAATGGAAACATGGCGACAAGCTTACTGTTGAATGGATTAATGGCCCAATTGAAGCCACTGTTATAAAAGATGAAGTTATCGACATGGAATTCGGCACCGGAGTGATGACTATCACTCCATGGCACTCGCACGAAGATTTTCAACTGGCGGAAAAATATAAACTAAACAAAGAGCAAATAATAGATCAATTCGGGAAATTGCTCCCAATAGCGCAAGAATTTGCCGGAATGAAAATTACTGACGCTCGAGAAAAAATTGTGGAGAAATTAAAAAATAAAGAACTGCTAGTGAAAATCGATGAAAATTATGTAAACAGAGTGGCTACCGCGGAACGCACAGGTGGAATGATTGAACCGCAAATCATGCTTCAGTGGTTCATAGACGTAAATAAAAAAAAAAAAGATCGGGGAAATAAATCACTGAAAGAATTGATGCTGGAGCCCGTCCGCGAAGGGAAAATAAAAATTTTACCGGATCATTTTGAAAAAGTTTACTTTAATTGGATAGAAAATCTGCGCGACTGGTGCATTAGCAGACAAATTTGGTACGGGCACCGTATCCCCGTTTGGTATCACGAACCTGTATGCATACCGAAGGCTGGAAAAGAAGAACAAACCGATAAATGCTTGGAAATGATAGTCAGTATCGATAAACCGGTTTGCGAATACTGTGACGCAAAATATTTTCAGGACGAAGACACTTTGGACACTTGGTTTTCCTCAGGACTTTGGACTTTCTCCACTCTTGGCTGGCCGAACAACAACGCTTCCGATTTAAAAAATTTCCATCCGACCAGTCTAATGAATCCGGGATACGAAATTTTATTTTTCTGGGTGGCACGCATGATTTTAATGTCGCAGTATTTGATTGGCGATATACCTTTCAAAGTAGTCTATCTGCACGGAATATTGCGGGATGCCAAAGGACAAAAA
>CAYIUM010000073.1:0-3526 GCA_964366675.1 uncultured Candidatus Saccharibacteria bacterium | reverse complement strand
GGGGTAGCAGCATGAGCAATGTTATATTTTTCTTCTTCCAGTGCATTCAAGTAAACTACTTCACCGGTTAGCTTGCCGTTTTTAACTTTAATGTAGGGAGTTTCAATGATGCCAAAATCATTTATTTTCGCATAAGTGGCAAGGTGTAAAATCAGTCCGATGTTCGGACCTTCCGGAGTGTGAATCGGGCAAACTCTTCCATAGTGGGAAGGATGCACATCTCGAACTTCCAGACCTGCCCGTTCGCGAGTGAGCCCCCCGGGCCCTAAAGCCGACAAGGTGCGCAAATGTTCTATCTCGTAAAGAACATTTTCCTGCGCCATAAACTGCGAAAGTTGGTTAGTGGTGAAAAATTCTTTGATACGAGCCTGCAGAGGCCTCTGGTTAATAATTGCGATAGGCATAGCCGTATCAACATCAATAATAGACATACGGTCTTGAATATTTCTTTTGATCTGCATCATGCCGGTGCGTACTTTCTGCTGTAATATTTCACCGACAAAACGTACACGCCTTTGACCTAAATGATCTATATCATCGCTTTTCGCTCCTGGAGTATTATTCAGAGAAATAATATGCATAATAACCATTGCCAAATCTTCTTTGGAAATAGTTCGACGGGCAAGCCCTTCTTCATCCATGGGTTTATTAAAACGCTGGTTAAATCTAAAACGGCCGACTGGAGATAGATCATACCGTTCCGCGGTGAACAAAGAGTTAATGAACTCTTTCGCATTCTCGGCTGTAGCCATATCGCCGTCCCTCAGACGTTTGTAAATTTCAATATAGGAATCATTAACAGTCTTGGTTCCATCTTTAGCCAAACAAGACTTTATTGTTTCTTGAAAAACAGAATCAAGAGCGGAATTGCTAGAAAAAGCTTTTATGATGGCTTCGTTGCTCTCATAACCCATGGCCCGAAGAAGCGCTGTAGCGGGAAATTTTCTTTTTTTATCTATCCTCACATAAATGGCTCCATCCGCTTCCGATTCTATTTCTATCCACACTCCCCGAGCCGGAATAATTTTAGCGCCAAAATATTTATTTCCTTTATTTTCAGACTCGGTAAAGAAAACTCCGAAACTGCGGGCTAGCTGAGGCACGATCACACGTTCTACCCCATTGATAATGAAAGTTCCATGCGAAGTCATTAAAGGGAGTTCGGACATAAAAATTTCCTGTTCTTTGGTAGTGCCTAAAATTTTATTTGTCAACTTTACCCGAGCCTTTAGAAGTCCTTGATAAGAGAGTTTATTTATTTTCGCGTTATTCTCGTCATATTTGCATTCCGAAAGCGAGAAAGAAGAAAACTCAAGCTGGAACTTTTTTGCAGAGTAATCAGTGATAGGAGAAAATTCCTTGAAAATTTCACCGATACCCTGCTCCACCAACCACTTGAAGCTTTTTATTTGGGCTTCAATCAAATTTGGAAATTCTACTAGAGGTTTTTTATATCTTGAAAAGTATTTCTTCGGACGCTTAGCGATCGTATGCATATTTATTTAGCCTAAATAAAGTTGGAAAAAACAAAAGAAAAACAGAGGAAAAATGCTTTTCTTCAGCTTCTTAAAATTTATTTAGGTATGATTAAGTTAAAAACCCTAGTAATATATGAACCAAATACATACTGGATTCCAGACAATACTCAATCAATGAATCTCAAGTACCCTACACTTTTTTAGTATCAATGTCAATCTTAATCTGGGGATTGCATAGAATTTGGAGTTTTCTCATCTATCTCATGACTTGTCTATATCTAACTTTCACGCATATGCTAGAATTTTAGATAAGATAAAAACTAGGATAAATTAAAATGTTTCCTTAATTTATCCTCCCTTAAAATATTATCTACAGTTAAAATTTCTACATATCTCCCCACTTCAAAGAAATCCGCAATGAATATTATTTCATCTTCACAAGAATAAGGATAAATCCAGGCGGATTTTTGAAATTGGAAAAAATCAAGTTGCTTTAAATGATATCTCAAAGCTTCTCTGCCTTTCGTAAATCTCATAGGGATATCGAACATGACTAGACGCCATTTTCCATCCCAATTTTTTGGCTTAATGATTTTCATAAGCTCAATATCAAATTCCCTTAATCTTGTCTCCCCTTTCTTCGTAATTTTTACAATTGTTTTTCCATTTTTATCAGCGACATATTCGATAAGTTTTTGTCGCTTCATACTATACATTACGCTGCTAATTTGTTTGTTAGAATATTTCTTCGAACCTTTAAACATCTTAAATACCTGTACCGCATTGCCCATAACCCCTGCTCCAATCACAAGTATAGGCATTGAAACCAGAGCTAATACGCAAAGAGCCACTGTAGCTATCTTTGCTTCCGTGGTACCAGAATTCAAAAAATCTTTCAGTCTTTCTTTGTATCCGTCTTTTTCCATGTATCTAAAATTATAGCATATGCTAGAGTTTTGGATAGAATGAAGATAATAAAAATATGTTTCGATGCACAAAAAAACCGTCGGTTAAACCGAGCGGTGTTCTTTGATGTCCCCCTTCCTTTCTTAAGGGGGTGGGTTGCATGTATATGTTTTACCATGAAATTCCGACCACAGGTCGGTAGCCTTGGGAGGAAACTCCTTCAAATGTTCTCTCCTTGTAAGCTTTTTCCACTGGAGAATTCCAGCAATTTCATGGAATCTTCCGCTTGTGCTTCTAACTCTTTTTTTAACTGCTTTTTTAGTTGCCATAGTTTTAACTTACAAATTAGTTTACAAACTAAAACTATGGCAACTTTCGAAGATAATAATGAGCCTCTCATGTTTGTTATACTCTCAATCGCTTTTCGTGTCAATCTTTAGGAAATACAAATTCTTATGATTTATTTTTCTTCCACTCATCTATCATTTTGTGATTCCCGGAAAGCAAAACCTTGGGAACTCTGTAGTTTTTATTTTTGTATTTTAAAATTTCTGGACGAGTGTAAACTTCGCTACTTGAGACTCTTTCTTCTTCCAGTGATTCGTATTTTCCTAAAACTCCCGGGATTTGGCGGGAAATAGAATCAATTAGAACCATAGCCGGCAATTCTCCGCCAGTTAGCACATAATCCCCGATTGAAATTTCCTCAGCCCGCAATATTTTTTGCACTCGCGCATCTATGCCTTCATATCGACCGGAAATCATAATAATGTCCGTGTATTTTTTTGCAGAGTTTTTTGCATAAACCGTAGTAAACTTTTTACCAGACGGAGAAAATAAAATTATTTTTATTTTTTTACTTTTTATTTTTGAAATTGATTTTTGAACCGCTTTTAGTATTGGCTCGGCTCTCATGACCATCCCCGGTCCGCCGCCATACGGCTTGTCATCCACCGGTCGGTAATTGTTTTTGGGCGCTTTAATAAAATCTCGTGGATTGTAAAATTTGATATCAATAAGTTTATTCTTAAGAGCCCGTCCTAAAATAGACTCTTTCATATAAGAATCAAACATCTCTGGAAAAATTGTGATTACATGAAAACGCATAAATTAGGTTATAGGTTCTAGCTTATAGGTTCTAT
>CAYIUM010000072.1:0-3531 GCA_964366675.1 uncultured Candidatus Saccharibacteria bacterium | reverse complement strand
TTAAACTTAGCTCTTTGTTTATTTATACCTTAAAAGACAAAATGGCAACAAGTTTATTTCTTTTTTTGCCGCTCTTCCACCAGCACCAACAGTGGTGAGGCAAAGAAAAGCGATGAATAAATGCCAAAAAAGAGCCCAATCGTCAGAATAAGCGCAAAATCCTTAGTCGTTTCCGGACCGAATAAATAGAGCGGTATCAACACGAAAATAATAGTGAGAGTTATATTAATTGAACGGACAATGGTAGCTTGGGTGCTTCGTCCCACAGTTTCGGCAAAATCCTTTCTGTCTCCCGTGTTTAAATTCTCTCTTATTCTGTCAAAAACAACAATTTTATCGTGCACAGACAATCCTAAAATGGTAAGCAGGGCCAAGACAAAGAGAGTGTCCACTTCGGCGCCAGTATAGCGAGAAAACAAAGCAAAAATTCCGGTTGGGATAATAATGTCATGCAAAAGGGTGATAATGGTAATAATTCCATATTTCCAAGACGCCACCGGCTGAGATACTTTACGAAAAGCATAGGTGATAAAAAGGATAATAGCTATAATTACAAAAATAATGGAAAGAAGGGCTTTATAAGCCAGCTCACTCCCCACAGAAGGGCCGATAGAAGTGAAACCTTTTTCCAAAACAGGATATCTGTCGTCAAAAGACAAGGACTGAGAAAGCATTTGGTGCTCCGGTTCGCTCAAATCGCGAGTTTTGATGAGATAACCATTTTCTCCGGTCGGTTGAATCAGCGCTTGATTTATATTTAGCTTTTTAAGACTGCTCTCTATCAAAGACATGGCTGGACGGCCACCAGAATATTCTGCTTCCAGTAAAGCGCCGCCTTTGAAATCAATGCCAAGCACGAGGCTAAAAGTAAAAACAGAAATCACAGAAATGATAATCAGAATAATCGAGAGGGAAAGAAATATTTTTTTGTATTTAATGATAAACATAAAGATAATTTTCAATTTCTAATTTTCAATTTTCATTTGGAAAGGCCGGAACTAAATAAAAATTTGGTAAGCGTATTGGTCTTATCTATACCGAGAGCAAAAAGAAAGATGCGAGAAACTGTAATAGCCGAAAACATTGAAACTAGAACGCCTAGACCGAAAGTTAAGGCGAACCCTTTGATCAGCGGCGTGCCCAGCCAGAATAGGATAATAGAAGTAATGATACTAGAAGTATTGGAATCCCGAACCGATGCCCAAGCTCTTTTGAAACCGGCATGCATACCGTCGTGAATATTACTGCCATTTCTGATTTCTTCTTTCATTCTTTCAAAAATAAGCACGTTGGCATCAACAGCCATTCCAAGCGAGATAATGAATCCGCCGATTCCGGCTGCGGTCAATGTAACAGGTAAAAGTTTGAAAATCGCCAAGAGAATCGCGGTGTAAAAAAACAGCGCTAGCACGGCGATAAGACCCGGTAAACGATACCAGAGAACTAGGAAAAGAGCGATCAGCAAAAATCCAAGAAAAGCGGCTTTCACCCCCGCATTGATCGCAGACTCCCCCAAAGTAGCGCCGATAGTCTGAGTAGAGACAAGAGTTATAGGAACAGGTAAGGCACCAGAATTTAGCCTACCAACCAATAATTTTGCTTCATTGGGTGTAAAATTTCCGGAAATAACAGCTTGACCGTTTGGAATTTCTTCGCGAACCACTGGAGTTGATACCGGCGCGCCGTCTAGATATATTGCCACCATTTTGCCGACATTGGCTTTAGTTATCTGGGCAAAAAGCTTGGTGCCAACATCGTTGAATTGCAAACTTACTTGTGGCTCACGGGTATTCTGGTCAAATTCTAGACTGGCTCTCTCTAAATATTTGCCGGTGAGCTCTGTCTTGATAAATTGAGAGCCTATGTCCAAATTTATTTTACCATCCTTATCCACCGTAGCATTTTGCGGAGAACCTTTTGGAGCTTCAATTTTGAATTCCAAAAGAGGGGTTTGACCGATCATCTCTACCGCTTTTTTGATATCGGTAATGCCTGGAAGATCAACGATTAACTGCTCCCCTCCGCCGGAGATAAGTCCGGCATGCTGCACTTGCACGATTGGTTCGGAAACTCCAAAAAGATTTATGCGACGCTCAATCACGTCGCGAAGCGCATCCATGGAACTTCCAACTTCATTTGGCCGCACGGCGCTGACATCCGCTTTATAGATCAGATGACTGCCTCCGGATAAATCAAGACCCAAGCGAAAAGGAAATTTCTTCAAAAAAGCGCTCTGTGTCCCAAAATTTTTGTTTAATTTAGGCTCGGTTTTGTAAACGAAAAAAGCCACCCCAGAGCCAATAACAAGCATCACTATTGCCAATATAATTCTCTTTCGCATAAATATATCGATATATTATACATTTTTTACAAAATAAGCAAATCTAACTATCTTTATACTCAACCTCATCCCCTTCCCCTTCTCCTGGAGATGAGAAGGGGTTAAATCATACGATATCCAGAAACTTTGCCCTCTCCTTTCCAGGAGAGGGCTGGGGTGAGGTTTTATTTAGTTCGTATGAAATTTTTTTAATTACAAAAGTTATATTTTTCCTAATTTCATCGTTCCAAAACCTTAATGTTTTAATTCTCAGAAATCTAAAGAAGGTATCACGATCCTTGTCGTATTCTTTATTATCTAAGTGCTGTGAGCCATCTAGCTCCACAACCACTAATTTTTTACGACAATAAAAATCTGCAACATAATCTCCTATACTGACTTGTCTCCTCCATTTATATCCCGTTTGGTTATTTTTTAATTTTGACCAAAGCAAAATTTCTTCTTTGGTTTGATTCTTCCTTAGATCTCTGCGAATTTCTATCTTACGAATATTATTTATGATTCTTGGCATATTGTGTATTTCCCCTCGCCTCTCCAGGAGAGGGGTAGGGGTGAGGTTCTAAATTGATTTCCTTAAATTAGAAATTTTATTTACAAACAAAGCAACCAATGCACCGAGGATAAAACCACCTAAAATATCAATCGGAAAATGCACTCCGGCGACAATACGCGCAAGGCCAATCAAGAAGGCAAAAAACATAAATACAAATCCCGCCTTTTTGTGTTTAAAATAAATAGCAAAAGCTATTGCTGAAAAAACGGCAGCATGACCAGAAGGAAAAGCGTATCCGGCTTCTGGAAAAAGCGGATAAATGTTGGGCAACGATAGAAAAGGCCGTGAGGCGTGAATTAAATATTTCAATATCAAATCAAAAACTATCGCCAGACCTCCGGTAAAAAAGACTACAAAAAATTCCCGCCAATTTTTACGATAAAAAACAAAAAATATTCCAGCCAATAAAACCACCAAATATGGAAAATAAACGGCAAAAAATACGACCATATCATCAAAAAAAGCCGATTGATGAGCTAAGTTGTAAAAAAAATAAAAAATTTGATTATTCATGAGAATTCCCCTCTCCTTTCAGGAGAGGGTTAGGGTGAGGTATGGATTTGGCTACTTTTAGCACGTTACATAAAAGCATAGCGACAGTCACCGGCCCGACCCCCCCAGGTACAGGAGAAACGTA
>CAYIUM010000071.1:558-3573 GCA_964366675.1 uncultured Candidatus Saccharibacteria bacterium | reverse complement strand
GTTTTGTGGTATCTTTTTCGCGTAAATTATCAAAAGAAAGAGCCCAATTTAAATCATTGCCTAGAGTCTTCTTCCAAGCAGTTTCACGCTTCCCGTTATAAGATTCATAATATTTTTTCAGGTCACCTAAATCAACCAAGGTGGAACCATTTTCACCATGTTTTCTGACCTTGCCATATTGAACAAGATAGGAAATATTTGTAGGAGACACCTCTTTGTCGAGATATCCTGTTGCCCATTTTGATGCTTTTGGTATTGAAATTAAAGACATAAAATGATTATAACAAATTTTAACTAGTATTTCCTAATCACCGCTTTTAAGACCGCATTGATATTGAGAGAATGTTCCGGATATATAGGTTTGTAGTTTTTATTGGCCGGTTCGAGCCAAACTTTGGCGCCATTTTTGCGGAAATATTTCATCGTGAACTCCCCGTCCACTTCGGCGATGACTATGTCTCCGTCTTTTGCTTGATTGGTCTTTTCCACCAGCACCATATCCCCTTTTTCTATATGCGCATCGATCATGGAGTCTCCGTCCACTTCCAGCATATAAGTTAAGGGCTTATTTTTAATCAAAAGATTATCCAAATTCACTGTATCGGCTAATTCTTCTTCCACCATCGCCGGAAATCCAGCGGTAATAAAGCCAAGCATCGGCACTCTGACAATATTTTCTGCTAAGGTATCAGATGGAATCAGTCTGCCCAAGTGGTCTTTCGCCACCAGTCCGGCATTAATTAATTTCTCTACTACCCTGAAAACCGCATTCTTGGATTTAAAGCCGAAAATTTGGAGCATTTCGGAATACGTCGGCATCCTTTTGTTTTCTCCGTAGAAAGTTTCCAATTTTGTCTGGTATAAGTTACGCATAGAAAATATCCTTACGGAAGAATAAATCAACTATCTTTTGACCGAAACTTCTGCGAGTGTGATATCGAACTTTACGCAAGAGCAATTTGTGTTCTCTTGCTTCTTTCATATACTTCTCGCCTTGGAGAATTTTCAAATCAATTTTCTTGTTGATCCTCTGAATTTCCCTTTCTAACATTTTTAAATATTGTGTTTGTGACATGACTATTTTAAGGAGTGAAACGACTATAAAATTCGTCACCCAGTTAAATAACCGGGTTGAATATATAATACATTCGCTCCGCTCATTACTTATAATATTCAAGTATAAGTGAACGAGCGTTCACTTGTCAAACCCTTCCCTGTGGATAACTTTACGAGTTCACTTTCGGCCGGAATTTACAGCCAGAGCAAAGAGCATAAAATATTTTTCTATATCTTTAAGGTCGCTTTTGTATTCTCCTCCCCCCAGTACCGCATCGGCAAAGACTTCCCGCGCGCGGTCAAGTTCTTTTCGGCGTCGGTTCCAACGAGAGTCAGCTTGGGTCAGATCAAAAAGATTCATGGCCCTGGCGACTGCCCCCCAAAAAGAAGCTTCATCTCTGCCTTGCCATTTGGCGGCTCTTCCAACTTCGCTGCCGATGTTGCCCATCTGCTCGAGCAGGGAAAGTTTCTGCCATTTTTCTCTGGTTATTTTGTCTTTGACAATTTTTGTTTCCATAATCTTAATTTAGCATATTTCGTCCACGTATTCACCTTCGACCGGTATGGGAACGACCCATAGGAAGCATGCTCCACATAAATTTCCACCATTTCATATAATCACGTGCAAGTGACTTATCTTTAAGAATAAAGATTGTGATTTCATCATCCAACTGCTTTGGACTAATTCCTGAATATATAGCCACATAGTCTCCAAAAATATCAATTGAAGATTCCGTAGAAAATTCTTTCGGCAGAAATTTGTATTCTTTGCTTATTGCTTTTATAACCTCGGGATAATTTTTAACTGAGTCGTCATAAATAATCTTGCTCTGAACCTTGAGCGCATCGTATTTTTTTGCGGCCCGCAAAGCAAAATTCTTTATGCGAGGATCAAACCAAGAACCCTTACTCCCTATGCCGTATACCGATTTACCCACTTTTAGTTCTAGGTTGATATAATTTTTAAGTCCAGCGACTCCTTTATAAACATAAATTGATTGCGGTACATTCACCCTATTGAACTTTTTCACAAGCCCCGGCAATACGCTTTCGAGAGATTTTTGTTTCTCTTCAATGAGCTCTTGAAGTTTTTCGGGATGAACCGGCGCATATGTTAGAAATTTCTTAGGGAGAACCTGAAAGGCCAGCCCTTTAAAGATAAGACGCTGGATAGCGTCATATGCATTACGGCGATGAATACCGGCATAGGTTGAAATATCCCAAATAGACCCCCTTTTAAGTTCTAAAAGAGCGCTGTATATCTTTGCCTCGTTTGGTGTTAAACCTATATTTTCCAAGCTCTCTATATACATACCATCAATCTTAATCTACTGATCAAAAAAAGTCAATAAAATGGTGGTATTGGCCACCACTTATACAAAGTGCTACACTCCCCGCCAGAAAGTGTTCTTCGCAATATTTTCTTGCGAAACTCGCCATAGTTTTGAGTAGAAGGAAGGGAGATCATGTCTTCAGAAATTCGAGGCGTTCCAGCTGAGTGTGAGTGCGAGGCCAAGAGTAGTGCCCTGAAACTCAGGGCGGGGAGAAAACTCAAGGCGAAGGAGGCGCTTCGGGAGCTCATCCACCGAAAAAGAATATTGCCTGCCTGCGAGTGTTCGTGCGCGTCCAAACGACTTAAGTAGTGAAACCCGCATGAGCCTCCGCGCAATTTTTAGTGGCGCGAGCGCCCTAGCGCTCCGTCGCAAGCGCAAGTAAGTAACCGGCAAATGGATTCGTGCTCTTCTCCATAAGAGAGCTCCTCGCCCTGGAGGTCAAGGGTGGCCAATTACGAAAGTAGTTGGCCTAATTTTTGTATAATTTTGATTATAGCAAATTTCTACGCATTCATCTTCGGCCTGTATTGGAGTTAATCGTGATATCTAATATCAAGCAAGATATATGTATCTTCTTCTATTAAAAAATAAAATCGCACGTTCTTGTCTACTCTAGCTTGCCAAG
>CAYIUM010000071.1:0-548 GCA_964366675.1 uncultured Candidatus Saccharibacteria bacterium | reverse complement strand
TCGCATGTAAAGAGGGATGTCGAATATCAGTTATTAAAAATTTAAGTTGCTTTCTGAATTTCTTTTGTACTGGAAATGGAAAACTTTCCAATTTATTCAAAAAATTTGTTTGAAATCTAGATTTCATTTATTTAGTGAAAAATTTTTTCTCGAGTCTAAAAATTTAATTGCATCTTTGGCTGTGCTAAATGTACGAGTAACTTTCCCCGCCTTATATTCTCGAACCGCCTTGGTTAAATCTTTATCCAGCTCGTCATAAAATTTTTCCTGACCTTTCTTGATTTTAAAAGAAGCGGATCTTTTTATTGTTATTTGATTATTATTCTGAACACGTAAAAGTTGCTCATATTCGCGACGAGATAAAATCACTAAATCTTCAGTATTTATTAGGTTTTTCGGAATCGTCAAAGTATTCATATTAAAATAATATCATAAAGACCCATTTTTTACAAATATTTTACGCATTCACCTTCGGCCTGTATTGTATCGCTTCCAGTATGTGATTTTCTCCGACTTCGGGAGAATTCTCCAGAGATCGGAAGAGCACA
>CAYIUM010000070.1:0-3610 GCA_964366675.1 uncultured Candidatus Saccharibacteria bacterium | reverse complement strand
TTTACTGATTTTGAAAAAGCAAAAAACTATCTGACGAAACAAGTTCTACCGATAGTGATTAAAGCAAGCGGCTTGGCGCAAGGCAAAGGCGTAGTCATTTGCGAAAGCAAGCCTTCCGCAGAAAAAGCGCTCGAAGATATTATGGTAAAAAAAATATTTGGGGATTCGGGTAGTGAAGTAGTAATAGAAGAATTTCTAACCGGACCAGAAATATCTATCCATGCTTTTTCAGATGGAAAAAGTTATAAGATGTTCCCTCCATCGCAAGACCACAAGAGAATAGGTAAAGGAGATACTGGATTAAATACTGGGGGTATGGGTGTTATTGCTCCTTTGCCATTTATAACTAAAGAACTCATGCAAAAAATAGAAAAAGAAATTGTTGCCCCGACATTAGAGGGTATGAAAAGTGAAGGTCGAACTTTCACAGGTATCTTGTATCCTGGATTGATTCTCACAAAAGACGGACCAAAAATTTTGGAATATAACGCTCGATTCGGCGATCCGGAAGCTCAAACATATATGCGATTACTTGAGACTGATCTTCTTGAAATTATTGAAAATTCTATTGATCAAAAGTTGGATCAAACAGAGATCAAGTGGAAAAAAGATTTTGCCTGCAACATCGTGCTCGCTTCGGGCGGATATCCGGGGAATTATGAAAAAGGAAAGGTGATAAAGGGGGTCAACCTCTCCCCAGCCCCTCTCCATAGTAATGGAGAGGGGAAAGCAAGGGGTGAGGGGGTTGGTGATTCAAAAAAGAACCACCTCGCCCTAAAGGGCACTCCTCCTCAACAAGGAGGAGAGGGTATCGTCATCTTCCATGCAGGTACAAAAATGGAAAACAAAAAACTGGTCACAAATGGCGGGCGAGTGCTCGGAGTTTCTGCTACTGGTGATTCTCTTAAAGATGCCCTAGAAAAATCCTACAAAGCCATCGAAAAAATATCTTTTGAAGGTATGCAGTATAGAAAAGATATCGGTGGGAAAGCATTTAAAAATTTAGTATAATTTATCTATGAAACTCGAATCTAATACACCGTCACTTAATACAGCTGGTCCCGAACATGCAAAAAGAAAGGAAAGAATAAAAAAGGTTCAAGAATCCATTAGAGGACAAAAAATAGCTCCGACCGCTCTAAGTACTGTCAAGCTTCATATGTATAATTTTTTCGCCAGAAATCCCGGGGCCAGCGAATCACAAATTGAGACAGAATTGGGTAAGCTGGAAACTCTGACAAGAAAAGAAAATTCTTGTGGCGACCCGCGCAATCCCCTCCCTACCGTCGGAATTGAAATCGAGCTTCCCATTGAGTGGCTAAATAAAGAAAAAGTATATGTACTGAATGCTTTGGGAATTTCAAACTATGAAGAAACTTTCACCGGTATCTGGGAAGTAAACGCTCAATATTCTTACAGCGCTACGACTCAAGCCCGCCTTATTCAAGAACTGGTAAATTTGGGCGCTGTACCAACCAAGACAGATTCAGATAAAATTTCCGCTACTGAACCACTTTCTCTACATTTGAATTTCGGCATACCAACAGACTTTGAAAATATCCCTCCGAACAATTCTTTTTTTGATACTTATAATAGCCAAGTCCGTAGCTTGAACGACCTGTTAGTATACGCTTTTACTTCTGTAGATCGATTACGGCAAAGAAAATCACGTACTTCAGTCAAAGAAAGAGAAACAAAAGTTGTTTCAATACACAACCAAAGCAAGCTGAGCTGGCGAAGACTGGAATTACGGGCAGTAGAGTTCAAAGACAGTAGTTCTTTTAGAATGATCTTGGATGCCCAAAAACTGATGTCTATGCTTGTCGCGTATGCAAAATATGACTATAAAATGACACACTCCGAAACCGAAGAATTGCTTGCTAAACTGTGGATTTCTTTCGAGGCTGAAGTTTCTGGCTACCTGCAAGCAAAAAAATTGGAACCAAACGCAGTGGATATTGACCCTGTTTTGGTCGAAGAAATGCTTGAAAATTCAGATCTAAGAACTCACTGCCGCTCTATAATATCTAATTATTCGACAAGCGTAGATGCGATACTAAAAAAGGCGGGAGTATCTGCTTGATTAACTTATTTATCCCAATTAAAAAATTGATCTCGGTCCTGGCCGGTACCGACAGCAATAATTTTTACTTTTAGATCAGAAAGTTTCTTTGTAATGTATTTCAAATACAACTTGAGCTCTGGAGAAACTTTCTTTTTATCTTTAACTCCTTGATTCTTATCTCCCCAGCCGGGAATTTCTTCGGTAATTACATCAGTCACTTGCGATAGATACAAAGGAAATTCTTTTAGTACTTTCCTGCCATTTTTGTACCCAATTACAACTTTCATTTTAGAACTTTTGCAAATATCCGCTTTATTTATAAAAATTTTATTTGCGCCAGAAAGGCTGATAGCATGACGGAGGGCAAATAAGTCGAGCCAGCCGCACATCCTCGGACGGCCGGTAGTTGCTCCAAATTCATGCCCAGCGTCCTGAAAAGCTTTCTCAAGAACTACGTCTTTAATCCTAGCAGGGAAGTTGCCACCTCCTACTTTTGTGGTATATGCCTTAATTACGCCGTAAATGTCTCGTAGAGCCGTATGAGGCACACCGAGCCCGAGACATACGTTCGCAGGCAAAGTATTCGAGCTGGTAACATTCGGATAATCTCCAAAATCAATATCAAGCATCGCGGCTTGCGCGCCTTCAGCTAAAATATTTTTGCCCTCTCTTAATCTTTTCTGAATTAAAAAAGATAAATCGCAGATCTGCAATTTTTTTAATTCTTCTAAAGCCGCCCACCATTTCTTTTTAGCTTCTTTTATTTTTTGTAAATTAATTTCGAAACCATATTTTTCTTGATACATATTCAAAACATTCATGTGAAATTCGGCAAGAATTGATTCTGTGTGCTTGAAATTTGGAGAGAGTATATCCCCAATTAAAAGCCCTCTTCGTGCCCGTATATCGCTATAAGCAGGGCCTATACCTCTAGAGGTAGTACCAACTTTAGTTCCCAATTTACTTCTCCTGTGTTCATCGGCTTGATCTAAGAAGGGATGTAAATAAGAAACTAACTTTGCTCGATTAGAAATAAAAAGACGAGAGGCGATTTTTAACCCAAAATTTTTAAGCTCATCTATTTCTTTTATGAGAGAGACGACGTCCACCACTACTCCGTTTCCTATATAAAGTTCAACATCTTTTTGTAAGCAACCCGATGGAACTATATGACCCACAAAAGTAGTATTTTTGTATTTTAAGGTATGCCCTGCGTTTGCTCCACCTTGGAATCTCGCAACACCAACATACCTTCCATGAGAAATAAGCTCGTCAATATTTTTGCCTTTACCCTCGTCTCCCCATTGTAATCCGACAACCACGTCGATAAACCCGCGAACTTTTTTGCCTGCCCTTCGAAGCTTTAGCGTAGTAGGGTTTTTCATATAATTTTTTTATTGTCCGGCGCTATAATTTGGCGCCTCTTTAGTAATCGTCACATCATGCGGATGACTTTCTCGAATACCAGAATGAGTGATCCGAATAAACTCTGCTTTTTTCTGAAGAGTAGAAATATCCTTCGCACCGCAATATCCCATACCAGAG
>CAYIUM010000069.1:288-3654 GCA_964366675.1 uncultured Candidatus Saccharibacteria bacterium | reverse complement strand
AAAAAAGCGGCAAGGATATTTTACTTATAGGCAACGGCGATGTCGTAGATATTGAAGATGGGAAGAAAAAATGCGAAAAATATGGTTGTGATGGAGTAATGATTGGTCGCGGAGTTTTTGGCAATCCTTGGTTCTTTAGTGAAACTAATGTAGATTTTTCGTCCTCCACTTTTTTATCGGATAAATTAAAAGTCATGGTAGAACACACAAAAATTTTTGACAAAAAACTTTCCGAGCCTAAACATAAAAGTTTTGATGTAATGAAAAAGCATTTTAAAGCCTATGTAAATGGTTTTGAAGGCGCCAAAGAACTGCGGATGAAATTAATGGAAACCGAAAATGCTTCACAAGTGGAAAAAATAATAAATGATTTTTTGAAGAAAATAGAGTAGAATAATCAAATGCACGATTTAGCCTTGTATCGCAAATACAGACCTAAAAACTTTCAGGAAGTCCTAGGGCAAGACCATATTGTGAAGGTCTTGGAAAGTTCCGTAGAAACAAATAAAGTTTCGCACTCTTATCTTTTCGTTGGCACCCGCGGCACGGGCAAGACTTCGGTTGCCAGAATTTTTGCTTTAAAAATCGGAGTTTCAGCAAATGATCTGTATGAAATAGACGCCGCTTCAAATAGGGGTATTGAAGATATAAAAGAATTGCGCGACGGCGCGCGAGTTTTGCCTTTTGATTCAAAATATAAAGTCTACATTATTGATGAAGTGCACATGCTCTCCAAAGACGCTTGGGGGGCGCTCTTGAAAATTCTGGAAGAACCGCCGAAGCATGTTATTTTTATTTTAGCCACCACTGAATTTCATAAAGTTCCGGAAACTATCATCTCCCGCTGTCAAGTTTTTACTTTTAAAAAAGCTTCCGACACAGTTTGCAAAAAAATGCTGATTGATATAGCCAAGAAAGAAGGTTTTGAACTGGACGCCGGAAGCGCGGAACTTCTGGCCATTTTAGCGGACGGTTCGTTTCGGGATGGATTAGGCGAATTGCAAAAAGTTTTAAATTTTAGCCAGAGCAAAAAAATAAAAAGAGAAGATGTGGAAAAAATAACCGGAGCGCCAAAAACAATTCTCGTGAATGATTTTATTTCGGCCATTGCGGAAAAAAATATAGAAAAGGGAATTAAGGCGGTGCAAAATGCGTCGGAAGCAAATTTGGATATGAAATTGTATTTCAAACTTATAATTCAAAAATTTCGGATGGCGATAATCTTGCGTTATGCGCCAAAACTTAAAAGTGACTCTTCGACACTCAGGGCAAGCATGGCGGGGGATTTAAGCGAAGATGATTTGAAGTTCTTGCAGGGTTTGCTTAAAGAAGACAAGGACGGCATGCTGCGCTCACCAGCCCTGGCCACCCTCTTAGAAGCCTATCAAAATATGGATAATGCATTCATCGCGGAACTGCCGCTTGAACTGGCGTTGGTGAAAATTCTCGACGAGAAATAAATATATGTAATTAGTTATGTAAAGAGTTACGTAACACAATACATAACTATATAATACATAGAATATGTTCATGGGGAAAGTATAACATGAAAAGTGTGGATAAGAATTGATTTGTATATGGGTAGAGTGCTATAATACCAATATCCTACCATATGATAAAGAAAACTTGGGAAAAAGAAAAAGCTATAGATTTACGAAAAGAGGGGAAAACATATTCGGAAATTCTTGAGGTTGTTCCCGTTGCAAAATCTACACTCTCAATATGGCTACGAGAAGTCGGCATGGCTAAAGCTCAAAAACAAAGATTTACCAAGATTAAAAGACTAGCCTCGCTTCGCGGCGGACAAGCAAAGAAGAAACAAAGAATTGAAAGACAAAATAAAATTTTTTTAGAATCTAGATCAAAAATAAAATCGATATCTGAATACGAACTTTTTCTAATTGGTATTTGCCTTTATTGGGCGGAAGGTACTAAAGAAAAAGAATATCATCCTGGTTCGCAGACAGCACTTTCTAATATGGACCCAAAAATAATAATCACCTTTCTAAAATGGCTTGAAAAAATATGCAAAATACCAAAAAATATGATAGGATTCGAAATGACGCTTCATAAAACCCACAGGAAAAGGCTAAATGAAGTCAAACGGTTTTGGTCTAAAACAACTGGTTTTCCTATTAGAAATTTTTCTAAAGTTTATTTTAAAAGAAATAGAATTAAAAAAACTAACAGAAAAAATACTGAAGAAAAATATTACGGGGTACTGAAGATAAAAATTAGAAGGAGTTCTGATTTAGTTAGGAGAATAAAAAGTTGGTCAGATAGAATCTTTGAAGAAGTTTCAAAATAATATTGCGGGATCGTCTAATGGTCGGACGTTCGCCTTTGAAGCGAAAAATTTTGGTTCGATTCCAAGTCCCGCAGCACTTCTTCGCCGAGTGAATCCTGACGAAGGGCAGATATTAAATTTATGTACTTCACTTACATTCTAGAATGTGTAGACAAAAGCCTGTATGTGGGTTGCACGAATAATTTAGAGAGAAGCCGAGATAAAAAGTTGGCGCCGAAACAAAAAACTCGTACTTATACAAAATAAATAGTAGCTAGAACGATTTTTGGGTATTATGCCTAAAAAAAGCCGCGGGGATTGCTCCTCGCGGCGGTGTGTTTTCTCTGTCATTCCAGCGGAGGCGGGAATCCAGATTTATTTCTATGTTTTCAGCGGTGCCTCTTTCTCCCTCTCCGGCTCCGGCGTTTCCCAATACTTGTTCCATTCTTTTTCGCAGAGGTAAAAAGTTGCGAGAATTGTATGCATGTTTTCATACTTATCTCTCGCGTCTTTTGCCTCCTTTGACAACGAATGTTCGCCATTCGGACCCTGCAATTCCTTTGTACGATTGGCTTGTTCCCGTAGCATTTCCTTTGCTTGGTCCCGCAGGTCTTCAATCGTCATGGCGCGCATTTCTCCGTACGAAAGTCCAAGGGCTTCCCGGAGTTGTTCAAGTTTTGAGCCGAACTCGGAAAGCGGTTCAGAATGGTAAAAATACCATGTTACAATTGCACATGCAATAGAAAACAATGTGAGAAACGAAAACAAAACAATAAATACGCGACGGGCGGTTTCCAATGATTGGCTGTTGCTGGAGTAAAGAACTGTTGAACACAGCAACGACATCGCCCCGATAGTGAATAGAGAGATTGAGACATATCTATTAAAGGCGGTATTGTTTACCTCTTTTTCTGCGTCCTCAATTGGACTTGAGAAATCCGAGGTGAGTAGCAGGTGTTCTGGAAGCTCGTGGGCTTCGTGTAGGGCTATCAATGTTCTTGATTTCATAATTCTGTTCTTTCAAATCAATTTAGAACTTGAGTCTTGTCAAAGATGCCCTTTGACATTTATTTCGGTTA
>CAYIUM010000069.1:0-278 GCA_964366675.1 uncultured Candidatus Saccharibacteria bacterium | reverse complement strand
TTCTTTCAAATGCCGCATTTTTTGAGAACGGTGGCTTCAGGCCCCTCCGGTTTGGCTTCAGACCAATGGAGTTTTCAATTCTCGGATTAACGGCGGCGAACGGTATCCGTTATCTATGTAATCATCTCTTGTGCGTATTGTCAAGTATTCTCGTAATGCTGAATTTAACACCTTTTGAGACATTTTATTGCACTTCAATTTAGAACTTGAGTCTTGTCAAAGATGCCCTTTGACATTTATTTCGGTTATAAGTTTTTCCAGACCTTGTTCGTCGTAGA
>CAYIUM010000068.1:0-3684 GCA_964366675.1 uncultured Candidatus Saccharibacteria bacterium | reverse complement strand
CTTGTTAAAAATTTTCGATTGTTTGTTTTTTCATTCAATTATGCAAAATGCATCCGATATTCATATTGCCCCGGGATACAAGGAACTGACGGTGCGCTATCGGATAGACGGCATATTGCACGATGCCATGGTCTTGGAAAAAAACGCCGGCGCCGGAATCACCGCGAGCATCAAGGTGCTGGCTAATCTGAAATTGGATGAAAAGCGCTTACCTCAGGACGGCCGATTCAAAAAAGAACAGGATGGAGAGAAAATTTCTTTCCGCGTTTCTACTTTGCCTACTTTTTACGGAGAAAAAACAGTAATGAGGATTTTAAAAGAAAACGCACATGGCTTTACGCTCGAAACACTCGGTTTCCATGGAGAGGGATTGGAGCGAATCCACAATTCTCTCACTCAAAAAACAGGCATGGTGCTGGCCACAGGTCCTACCGGAAGCGGAAAAACTACTACCCTTTACACCATGCTGGATATTTTGAATAAGCCGGAGGTCAATATTTCTACGGTGGAAGACCCGATTGAATATCAAATGCCTAGAGTCAATCAAACGCAGGTGAAACCCGAAATAGGCCTCACTTTTGCCAATGGTTTGCGCTCACTTCTGCGTCAAGATCCGGATATAGTGATGGTGGGAGAAATCCGAGACGGCGAGACAGCCGGTTTGGCTATCAATGCATCGCTGACCGGCCATTTGGTTCTTTCAACTATCCACACCAACAGTGCGGCTGGCGCTATACCCAGGTTGGTGGACATGGGGGTTGAGCCTTTTTTGATAACTGCCACAGTTAAAGTGATTATCGCGCAAAGATTGGTTCGCCGGCTAACTGCCAGCAAAGAAAAGTATTTCTTGTCGCCTGCTGAAATAAAAAATTTAGCCAGGGTTGTTGATCTGGACAGGGTAATAAACTTTTTGAAAACTGAAAAAATTGTCGGTGAAAAAAATACTTTAGATAAAATTCCTTTTTATAAGGCGGTTAAGAGCAATGAGTCTGAGGACGGATATTCAAACCGTGTCGGCATGCACGAGGTTTTAAAAGTGACTAGCACTATCAAAGAAATGATTATCAAAGGAAGCTCGCAAGATGAAATAGAAATCCAAGCGAAAAAAGAAGGCATGATGACTATGCTGGAAGACGGGGTTTTCCAAGCGGTTTTGGGCGTGACAACTTTGGAGGAAGTATTTCGAGTAGTTTCGGAGTAAAAGTTGTGTTTGTCTCTGGACGGGGTGGCTCTTGACTAATTTTGCTTTTCATGGTAATTTTAATGTTAAAGTTCTGTTCCTTGAAATGATATCCGGATATCTCTTTCGGAGTCGTTGTCGGGGACTTTTTTCTCATCCCATGAAAACCAAAATGGTTAAGTTCCTCGCGTGGGCCTTTTTCGGGCTCATCGCCTTTGCGTTCATTGCGAACGCAAAGCTCGTCAATCTCTCCACCCGGCTCAAAGTGCCAGCGGGAGAGACGTTAATGGCGGGATTTGTCATTGACAATCCCGGTAAGTATCTGATCCGCGCCGTCGGCCCCGGCTTGGTTCAGTTCGGTGTTCAAAACACCATGATCAACCCGGAGTTGAAAATCTACCGGGGTCAGGTTCAGATAGGTGGTAACAGCGAGTGGCACGTCGGCGCCGGTGTGTCCGTGGCTATGTATTTGGATTATCAGGCAAGGGCCGGAGCATTCCCTCTTCCAACGGGCAGTCTCGATGCCGCGTATATCATTGACCTTCCGGTCGGTGCATATACGGCCCACGTGGCTGAATTTCGAGATAGAGGAGGGGATGTGTTGATCGAGATTTACGAAATCCCGCCTGGATAAGTATCCAGGCATTCACAGCCGCTCGACTAGGAAACCGCCTGGCGAGCGGTTTTCCTTTTGTATATTTTTATGATCGATTTTTGTGTTAAAATATAATATATATGCTTTTTTCTTATACGGCAAAATCAAAAGAAGGCGGAATGGTGCAAGGCGTCTTGTTTGCGCACGACCGTTTGGCTCTCGCTCGTGACTTGCGATCCCGCGGGAATACGCCTTTGTCTATCAGCGAAAAAGGCGAAAGTTTATCAGATAAAATATCCGCGCTGGCAAGTATTTTCTCAACAATAAGTGTTAATGAACAAATTATTTTCACAAAAAATTTAAGCGGGATGTTAAAAGCCGGACTTTCTTTATACAGGGCACTGTCCGTTTTGGAGAAGCAAACCAAAAACCCCAAACTCAGTAAAATTCTAACATCGCTTTCCAGTGATATAAACTCTGGAGAAACATTGTCCTCCGGGCTTTTGAAGTTTCCAGGTGTTTTTTCCAAACTTTTCATCTCCATGACGCGCGCCGGTGAAGAATCGGGCAATCTCGCCGGCGCGCTTTCCGACATCGGAATGAATTTAGAAAAATCTCATTCTCTGACTAAAAAAATAAAAGGGGCCTTGATTTATCCGGGAGTCATACTGTCCGCCATGATCGTCATCGGTGTTTTAATGTTCGCTTTTGTAGTCCCGACCTTAGCCACCACTTTTAAAGAGCTTAATATTGCTTTGCCCATTTCTACCCGCATTATCATTTTCCTTGGCAATTTTTTTTCAAACAATTTAATTCTAACTTTTGTTCTTATTGCCGGCGCCGGGGCTGGCCTTTATTTTCTTTTTCGCGCCAAATTTATGGCCAAATATATTGATTACTTTATTATTAGAATTCCAATTATTGGAAATTTAGCAAAAGAGTTAAATACCGCTCGTACTGCTCGCGCCATGTCTTCGCTCCTTCTGGCGGGAGTTTCTATCACCCGAGCCGTAGAAATCACGGGGGATATAGTGCAAAATATATATTACAAGAAAATTTTAGATGAAGCGAAAATTTCAGTAGAAAAAGGGGCTCCGTTTTCCAAAGCCTTTGAAGCCAGTCACAATCTTTATCCGATAATGATGTCGGAAATGATACAGGTCGGAGAGGAAACTGGAAAATTATCAGATATGTTGCTTGAAATTGCTTTATTTTACGAAGGAGAAATTGAAAACAAAACCAAAAATCTTTCTACGATTATCGAGCCTATTTTAATGATTGCCATCGGGGCCGGAGTCGGGTTTTTTGCCATTTCCATGGTTTCACCGCTTTATTCGATTCTGGGCAGTATAAGTTAATATCATGAAAAATTTTACAAAAAGAGGAATAACGGCTATGGAATTGTTAATAGTACTGGCAGTTTTAACTATTTTAGTTTCTCTTGTGATTCCCCAGTTTTCCAGAATAAGGGAAAATCAGGTATTAAAATCTGGAGTCAGCGATATCTTGTCTTCTTTGGATAAGACCCGCGGACAAACGCTTTCGTCCTTGAATTCTTCAGAATACGGAATGCATTTCCAGTCTGACCAGATTATAATTTTTAAAGGCAAAGTTTTTTCTCCCGGCGCCTCGGATAATGAGTCAGTTGCCATTACCACTCCTGCCAGCATTACCAATATTACTCTCAATGATGTTAGTGATGTGTCGGGCGATCTCTATTTTAATCGTCTTTCCGGAAGTCCAAGCAAAACCGGTACCATTACTCTCGCCACTCCAAATTTTTCTAAGATTATTACCATTTCAGCTACGGGTGTTGCGAGCACAAACTAAATTAGATGATAAATTTTTCAAAAATTAAAAAACATAATCTGCCAATAAAACTAGGTTTTTTGTTAGACGAATTATTGGA
>CAYIUM010000067.1:0-3732 GCA_964366675.1 uncultured Candidatus Saccharibacteria bacterium | reverse complement strand
TTCGCGCGCAATATCCCCGCCGTGGGGAAAAGAGGAAACGGCGGGGATGCTCCCTTTACTCGCTTGCAGGGATAGCCACAATCTGGTCCCCACTTGCGACTGCACGAGCAACCTTTTCAACTTCTTGCACATGATCATCAAGCACTTTATATACCGCTTGTAACTCTTTCTTATATGACGCTGAATAATTTCCAACAAACACAACTTTGTCTTGCTCGTGGAAATTTCTAGCTTTAATTGCAACGCCATGTGTCTGCCAGTAGGTTGCAAGTTTTATTTTATCCAGTGCTTTTGTAAATTCATTAATACTTGGAATATATTCACGCCCGTCTTCACGAGATGAAGCAAAAACGCTAGCAAAATTTCTAAATAGATAATCTAAAAAGTGTTCAAAATTCTTATCTCCTTTTGTTGGATTGAAACAGAAATTAAAAAGATAATCATTAACAGCCTCTTTAATTTTATGTTCGTCTTTTTTCCCATCCGGATCATAAAAGCCACACCCTACGCCAGAGCTTATGAAATCGTTTCCAAGCTGATAAATAATAAAACTTACAATGCGAGTTTTTAGACTAGCAATTTCTTTGTCCACATCACCTTTTTGAACGATTCCTTTTTTGATTTGATCTTCTACATAGTCCTTATAACTTCCTGCAAGTTGCTCCAATGTGAGATTTTCAACTTCGTCAAAAATATTCTCGTTTGTATCTATATACTGTGATTTGAAAATATTGAAAACTCTTTGTGAAATTTCACGCATTTCTTCACGAGCGATAATGCCAGTGTTGCCCTCCGTTGGTGCTTTTTCATCTCCGTGTTTTGACAAGGCACGCGTGAGATCAAATATATCTCCGCCTCGATCCGCACTACAAAACAAACGGAATGTCATCAAGTCATTCAAACCAAGAACACCTCGGTCTGGATGAGATAGCTTTTCCAAAACCCCATTTCCAGTATGTTCTCCTTCACCGAAAATCCACCTCGCAATTTCTTCTATATTTTCTGGTGTATTGTTCGAATGCTTGCCCACCTTATCTGCCCATCCAGAATCATTTAGCAAACGAGTTAAAAAATAATCCATATCGTGCCGCAGTCCAGTACCTATAGTTGATATTTCGAGCAGTGAGTAATGATATGTGTTATCTAGAAAATATGTGATGAGTGCACTGCTTACTTTCTTATCAAATCCACGGGCACTATTAACAAGAACTCTGAATAGTTTTTCACGTATCTGCTCACCTTTATCATAAGAAAATACATCCTCCAGAAATACTTTTTCTATAGTGACAGAACCGTTTACTATTTCATTTTTCCAGCTTACATAAAAACTATGTTGAGTAGTGATTTCAGGTTTTTTTAGATTCGCAATTAATTCAAGATATGCGTCAAGATTTCGTCCAGTACCTGTAAATACACCGCCATTGAAACAGGCCAATTTGGTCTTTATTTCTTCTGGCACTTCGTCCATACGAAATGAGTCCTTATTATGGTAAGACTTAATATCCGCAAGCTTTAATCTTTTGCTAACATTAAATACTTGGTCCAACAAAAAACGTTGGCGCCCATTTTCTGGAAGTGTTTTTATGTATTCGCTATAGTAAGTTGAGTTTTCAAAGGTAGATTCAGAAGCAGAGTTTTTCTTTTTATCTTCAGGAAAACCGTCATCATAGTTGGTAACGGCAGAGAAAAATCCATATCCGCCATTCATTTCCGAATCATATATTTTCCGAAAGATTTTCGGATAATGAATGTAAATCAATAAAAGGTTAACCAAATCACGCTTATCAAAATCACTATTTTTAAAATCAATGCCGTGCCATTCAAATAGCATCGTGGTATTGATAAGTCGTTTAAGTTTTCTCACATCACCAATAAAAGGTTGATACTCGTGATATATTTTTGGATTTGAGAAGATGTCTAAAAGACCACCAATCGGTATATGTACTAACATTGGATCAACGGACTTGTCTGGTAACGATAAGTGAAGATTTTCGTTAACATATTTCTTCAGGTCATTTCTATCAAGAAAAAGGCTTATTTTTATATTGATGAATTTTTCCAAAAACTCGCTAACCTTTTCTACATCTTTACTCTCTGCCTCCAATGCGGTGATATTATCAGTGTCATAACAGAGAACATATGAAATATTAGGCAACGCAAAACTCTTTCTGATAACAAAAAGTACTTGTTTTATTTCAGAAAATTCAATCCGATCAAGATCATCAACAATAATAACAATCTTTTTATCGTAATGCTCCAATACAGAACTTAAATCATCGAAAGCATCATCTGCTGTGTAATTATTGGAAAACGCGGGAATGTTAATCCCCAATATAGAGAATAGTGAATTGATTCCTTTGAGTAGGCGAGCATATCTCGAAATAAGAGGTTCTATTTCAGGGATAAAAGATTCCTTGCGAATGGTTTTTATCAATCCATCAACAAAAATCTCAAATAAATCTGCACGACCCACATAACGCAATGGACTAAATTTGTATACAATAACCTTATTCTTCAACTCCCTATCTTCCCAGTGTTCTATGCAAAAGTTGGTAAATGTTGATTTTCCAATTCCCCATGGAGCATCAATACCAAAAACAAAACTTTCTGGGGCACCATTATTAAAAACGTATTCCGCAAAGCTATTTGCTTTCTCTCTAAAATTAAGAAGGTCTTCTCCTCCTTTTTTCAATTCTATGTCAGGAATAAATCGCGATTCCGCTTGCTTCTTCTTAAAAAGTTTATTAAATATGAATCTCCCGTTGAGTAAGACACAGAGAACAAAAGGGATTGAGAGTATTATTAGTAATTGTGGAGCATTAAGGGAAGCAATTATTTTTGAATACCAGTTAATGAAAAAACCGCCCCAAACAACATTGATTCCGATACCAAAACAAAGGGCAATTAAAATATCCGCGCGCTTACTTGCTAGTGCTTTCCACAAGAATCCTACGAATAAATAAACAACGAGAAGAACAAATAAAACTCCTCCTATGGCTAGTACGTAATACTCGTTGATATGGCTTGTGATGTAAGGGTTTATCTTGAAAGCAACCATTTGTGATAAACGCCAAGCTTCTGCAAGCAAAATACCAAAAATTATGATCTTGATGGGCGTATATAAACTTCCGGCTACAATCCTATAATCAGAAAAATATCTCTTGAGCAGAGTTATCAAAGACAGTGCTTGAATTTGTATCGGTTTTAACATATTTAAATTTCACTTAGCACAACAGAGATTTTGCTCTCCATTATTCCAATCAGTCGTTGGTTTACAGCGATTGTTTCTTGCTCGTTTTCCATTTCTTCAACTAATTGTTTTTGTTTTTCTAATGAAATTATTGGAATTTCAAGAGAAGCTAAATAATCAAAGCTTATACGCGGTAATTGAGCGCCTTTTAATCCCTTCATTACTTCTGTATTAAATTTTTCATCTCGTAATACCAAGGCGTACAGATTTGGAATTATATTTTTAGTTTTACTTCGCAAAACTAAAATATCTGTCGAACAAATACCCTCACGATCTGCAAACCAAACCTTGTTAAGGTTCGGTCTCAACTTTCCATACAAAATATCTCCTTTTTTGAAAACTGTTTTTGTGCTTTTTATTGATTTCATTTCGGCATTTACTTCACCCACTAAATTGCCCGAGTTGGATTCGATATTCTCAAGCCCAATATAAACAGTTTTGCCTGTCATATTTTGTGGGTTGATTTGCTCATTTACTTTGTT
>CAYIUM010000066.1:0-3734 GCA_964366675.1 uncultured Candidatus Saccharibacteria bacterium | reverse complement strand
GCAGAAGAAAGGTTTTCTATGGCGGGAATATACTCCTAGTTCTTACAAAACTACAATAAAAGGAAGCGATTTGCCTCAAACTATTGCCGAAGTGAGTGATTCTATCCTTAACGAGGTGATTGAATGCGAAATTACTAAAAAACCTTTCAAAATTTTGGAACAAGAATTGAATTTTTATAGAAGATTTGATTTACCTCTGCCCTCGATTCATCCGGAAGAAAGACATGTTAGGCGTTTGAAACTTCGCAATCCAATGATATTACGCAAGAGAATGTGTTTCTTTGGTGATAAAGAAGTTGATACCACTTACTTACCGGAATCAGAAGGTGGACCTAAAAAAGTAGTTTGTACGGAACATTATAACAAAGAAATTTATTAAATCTTAGTTTATCATATATTGCATACTAAGGAATATTGAAAAATGAAAATAAAATTAATTCATGAAATTCGGGCGGTAAAAAATAAAAAAGAATTAGCGAATATAATAAAGGCGCAAAGAATCAGCGAGAAAGTACTACAGTATATTGTAGTAAATTTAAAAACTGGGATTACGGAAATTCAGGTTGCGAAGATGATTAAAAATAAGTTTATCAAACTTGACGCACCTGTTCTTTCTTTTCCACCGATTATCGCTTTCGGCAAAAATACGGCTAATGTACATCACGAACCTAATAAAACAAAATTAAAAGGAGGCGACATCATTATGTTTGATTTCGGATGCACCGTGAATCATTATTGTTCCGACATGACTCGCACTTATTTCTGGGGCGAACCGAATAGAAAGCAGATAAAAATTTATAACGATGTTCTTAAAGCACAAAACATAGCACTTAGAAAAATAAATAATGGGGAAAAGAAAACATGGATTATAGATAGTACGGCAAGAAAGTTTTTAGCGAAAAAATACAAAAATAATTTTAAACACGGACTTGGACACGGAGTCGGTACCGTTATTCATGAATGGCCGAATTTCAAACCAAAGAGCGAAGATATCCTACCGATCGGATGTGTGATGACAGTAGAGCCTGGATTATATCTGAAAGACTTCGGAGGCGTGCGTATAGAAGATATGGTGTTAATTACCAAAAATGGTTGCAAAAATTTAACTAATGCTCACAAAGATTTGAAAAGTGTTATTTTGAAATAATTAGTATATACTGTTTCCATGCAGAAAAAGAAACTAAAAATCGGAGTGCTTTTTGGAGGAAAATCAGCAGAACACGAGGTGTCACTTCGTTCGGCGGAAAATATATTCAACGCACTGGATAAGAATAAGTATGATGTTGTTTTGATGGGTATAGATAAAATAGGCAGATGGATTCTTGGAAATTCTTCTCTAAAACTTTTAGACAAAACAAATCCTAAACTTTATAAACTAAATTCTGCTAATAGTGATAGTGTAGCACTTGTTCCGCAAGGGAACGGAATGATTTCGAATCTTTCCAACACAAATGTAAAAACTTCTGTAGACGTAATTTTCCCCGTTTTACACGGACCATTCGGCGAAGACGGTAGTATGCAAGGGCTCTTGAAATTGGCGGGAGTTCCTTATGTCGGCGCGGGAGTATTAGGCTCGGCCGTAGGAATGGATAAAGATGTAATGAAAAGATTGCTAAGAGAATCTGGAATTCCGATTGGAAAATATTTAGCTGTTCGTTCTGTCAAAGAAATATCGTTCAGTGAAGCAAAGAAACGTCTAGGCATGCCGGTATTTATCAAACCGGCGAATTTGGGTTCTTCGGTCGGTATCAGTAAAGTGAAAAATGAAAATGAATGGGAAACAGCCTTAAAAAATGCATTTCAATACGATTCCAAAATTGTTGTCGAAGAATTTATAAAAGGTAGAGAAATAGAATGCTCAATCTTAGGCAATGAAAATCCTGTAGCATCTATTCCGGGTGAAGTGATTGTAAATGATGAATTTTATTCTTATGAAGCAAAATATATAGATGAAAATGGCGCAACGATCCAAATTCCAGCCAAACTTCCTATTGAAATCATAGAAAAAATAAAAGATTTATCAGTAAAAACATTTAAAGTACTAAATTGCGAAGGCTTGGGGCGAGTGGATTCTTTTCTTACAGAAAATGGAGATATATTGGTGAATGAAATAAACACGATTCCGGGTTTTACTTCTATCAGCATGTATCCGAAATAATTGGAAGCGAGTGGCTTACCGTTACCGAAACTGCTCGATAAACTGATCGAGCTTGCCATAGAGCGATTTGAAAGAGAACAGAAATTAAAAACAACTGTCTCCTAAATATACTGTGAAAAAAAATCTTCCGCTCTCATACATCGAAATTTCCAAGAAAAATCTGATCCACAACATCAAGCAATTTCGAGATTTAGTAAAAAAGCCTGCCCGCCCTCACGATAGTTCGGGAGCAGGCGGGGGAACAAAGATTTCCGTCGTTATAAAAGGCAATGCTTATGGTCATGGACAGAATATTGTGGCTAAAATTCTTGAACCATATGTTGATTATTTTTTTGTAAACAGTGCAGAAGAACTAAAGTTGTTACGCAAAGTTAGCCAGAAGCCAGTTTTGCTTTTGGGTTATGTAGAGAAATCAGATTTAACTCAAGTAATCAAATTAAATTGCGTTTTGGCTGTTTATTCACTCGAACAAATAAAACATATTTCAACCATGGCTGAAATATGTAAAGTAGTACAAGAAATTCATATCTCAATAGATGCATATCTTGGCCGTGAGGGTTTTTTAAACAGCGAACTACCTGCTGTTTTAGAAGAAATAAAAAAACTAAAGAATATAAAATTCTCGGGAATTTATGCTCATTTTGCCAACATTGAAGATACGACGAGTTTTACTCATGCTCAAAGACAAATCAACGAATATAATAGAGCGCTTGTTATCACCTCTAAATTTGGATTCAAAAATTTACAAACGCATATTTCTTCCACGTCTGGTATTCTAGTTTATGAAAAAGGAAAAGGTATTCACCCTATAGTTCGTTTAGGAATCAGTATTTATGGCATGTGGCCCTCGGAACATTTAAGACTTTTGTATAAAAATAAAATGAAACTCAAACCAGTAATGTCTTGGAAAACAAAAATTGCGCAAATAAAAACTTTACCAAAGGGAAGCACTGTTGGCTACGGGTTAACCTATAAAACAAAAAGGAAAACAAAAATTGCTCTAGTTCCGCAGGGTTATTCAGACGGATTTGATAGAGGATTATCCAACAAGGGAGAAGTTCTAATTAAAGACACTAGATGCAAAGTTATTGGAAGGATTTCCATGAATATGTTTACAGTGGATGTAACTCATCTAAAGAAAGTCAAAATTGAAGATGAAGTGGTGTTATTGGGCCAACAAGGTAAAGAAAAAATAACAGCCGAAGAGATAGGTAAGAAATTAAATACTATAAATTATGAAGTAACTACACGCGTTAGTTCTTTATTACCTAGAATCGTGAAATAGCCTTTTTAACTTGCGTTTTATAGTTTTTTATACTAATCTGTAGCTATGTCCCAAGATAGACTTATAAAACTTGCCTGCGGAACCTGTAAACGCATAAACTACTGGTCCAGTAAGAATAAGAAACTCGTCACTAAAAAGATTGAGCTAAAAAAGTATTGCAACTGGTGCCGAAAACAAACTAAGCACAAAGAATCCAAAAAATAATTTTTCTAGATTTTCTTTGCTTTTCTGCTATACTAAAGACGGCTTAATAGCCGTTTTTTGATTATCACGGGCGATTAGTTAAGTGGC
>CAYIUM010000065.1:0-3774 GCA_964366675.1 uncultured Candidatus Saccharibacteria bacterium | reverse complement strand
GACATGGCTTTAATGTTACTCCGACCATGTGGTGCCAAGCTATTGGGGGATTACGAAATACTTGACTTTTAGCTTTGAATATGCTATACTATGGGGTACGCGAGATTGTTGCTCTTTCTACATTTTTCCTGTTTTCTTGCGAGATAATAGCTCAGAAAATAGATTTTCTTGGTTGCTGTCTCGCAAGAAAACCAAACCAAAAAATAAAAACTCCCATGAAAAAATTCGTCATCTCCTTCCTCGCATTATCAATCATCTTCTGCGGGGGAGTCTACGCATTGATGAGGCTACCGGTGGGCACAAGACCACCAAGCCCCAGCGAAATTAGCGTGATGTGTGGCTTCATGATTGCCGGCGCGTTGATTACATCTGCGCGCTGGGCGATCGATTTCCGTTGGTTTGACAAGTAACGGAAACTCCCATCTTTCAAAGGGCGCGCTTCTCGGAGCGTGCCCTTTTTATTTTGTTATAAAATTTGTTATAATTAAAGTATGGGAATAGAAAATAACATCAGTAATACAAAACCTAAGGAAAAAGTCTCTCAAAGACTGTGGTTGACTAATGAGCTTGGCATGAAAGTATGGTTTAAAAGTATTACAGTAGAAGGAAAAGAAAACATAAAAGCAATTCCTGAAGGTGCAAAAGTTGTCATCATGCCTACTCACTTGACTGACCTAGACGTAACTTTGGCAATTCATGCTGTTGCTCGTGAATTAAACGTGTCTGTAATGAATGTATCAATTCATCACAAATTCTGGGGACCACAGGGAGAAAAAGGTACGAATCTTAGCCTTCACATAGCTGGAAAGAAAAATTTTTTACCGATTGATTTTATAAATAGAGAATCCGGCGATAAGGATCCGAAAATGTTTAACCCAGAAAATTTCGAACGAGCGGCAAAAGATATGGAAGCAGGGAAAGGAATCATAATATCCGTTCATAGAGGCAAACAGGAAGCACTGGAAGATCTTGATGATGTGAGAGGAGGATATGGTGGTGTATATTTAGCTTCGCTTGCGCCAAACACTTACATTTTGCCAATTACAGTGAAACTTGATAAACCTTCTGGAATGTATGCCGACCCCATGAAAACGCTTAAGAATAGACCTAACGCCTCTGTACTCATAGGTAAACCTTTTCAGCTTGAAAAAACAGAAGGTATGGAACATCTTTCCGAAATCGATAAAAAAAGGAAAGAGGGAAAGGAATTAACTAAAGAAGATCGTGAAGAGTTCTCACGGTTAGCTGATGCTTTAAGAGAAAAATCGAAAGGTGTAATGAAAAGAATGTCTGAGCAACTGGCTATACAAACTAAAAAACTAGCTAAATAAATTGTTTTCAAAACTACGCCTTTATTTTACGCTTCTGATTTTGATCTAATGTGAATTGGGCTTTTAATCTTGGCGCCGGCATGCCCTTTTTTGGTTTCAATCAGCAGTTCTTTGTTTTTCACGAAAACGACAACGGTATCCCCTTTTTTCACTCCGCTGGAAATAATGTAAGAGGCGACCGGATTCAAAATTTTATTTTGAATCAAGCGGTTGAGCGGTCGAGCACCGTAATGCGGGTTGTATCCCTCTTTGGCCAGGTAAGACAGGGCCTCCTCATTGATTTCAAAACCCATGCCTTTAGAAATCAATCGGTCTTGAACAACCTTGATTCTCAAATTGACTATTTCTTTTATAGCTTCTTCCGATAAGACGTCAAAAACAATAATTTCATCCAAGCGATTTAAAAACTCCGGACGAAAATTATCTTTCAGCGCTTCCAGCACTTTTTCTTTCATATTGCTGTAATCCTGTTTCTTGGAATTATTAGAAAAGCCGATAGATTCCATTTTTTCCACAAATTGCGAACCGATATTGGAAGTGAGAATAATGATAGTGTTTTTAAAATTGACCACCCTACCCTTGCCATCGGTTAACCTCCCTTCGTCAATAACTTGCAGAAGTATATTAAAAACTTCCGGATGCGCTTTTTCAATCTCGTCGAAAAGCACCACCGCATAAGGCCGGTGTCTGACTGATTCCGTCAATTGCCCCGCTTCATCATAACCCACATATCCCGGCGGAGAACCGATAAGTTTTGACACAGAATGCCTTTCCATGTATTCGGACATATCCACCCGGATAATCGCGCGGTCGTCGTTGAACATGAATGATCCCAAGGCCTTAGTCAGTTCTGTCTTACCCACTCCGGAGGGACCCAGAAAAATAAAAGAGCCGATTGGCCTGTTTGGGTCTCCGATGCCAGCGCGAGAACGACGAATGACATCCGCCATTCTTTTGATAGCCTCGTTCTGGCCAATTACTCTTTTTCTCAATTCTATTTCCATTTTTTCCAGTTTTTCTCGCTCCTCTTCCAACATCTTGGTGAGTGGTATGCCTGTCCAGCGAGCCACCACTTCGGCAATATCTTCCGCTGTAATTTCTTCTTTCAGAATTCGACGAGATTTCTGCAGTTTCTTCAGGCGTAAAAGTTTTGCGTCCAATTCCTTTTTCAGCGCCGGAATTTTACCGTAACGTATCTCTGCCGCCTTGGCAAGATCAGATTTCATTTCCGCATTTTCAGCTTCCAGGCGGATACTTTCAAGCTCTTTTTTTATAACCCTGATTTCCGCTACGGTTGATTTTTCATTCGCCCATTTTAATTCGATTTCTTTTGTCTTTTCGGACAAATTGCCTATTTCTTTATCTATTTCTTTGATTCTATTCTTTATAATATTTCCTTTTTCCTTAGCTTTTTCTTTGTCTTCTTTAGTTAATCCCTCACTCAAACCAGTCGTTTCTTTTTTCAAGGCCTCCTTTTCTATTTCTAGGCGCATTATTTTTCGATGCGCGTCTTCCAAAACAGGCGGCTTGTTTTCCAGCATTATTTTGAGAGAAGAAGAAGCTTCGTCTATCAGATCCACCGCTTTGTCCGGAAGAAATCTGTTGGTAATATAACGAGCGGAAAGATTTACTGCGGCTACAATGGCATCATCCGTAATGCGCACGCCGTGAAAAAGTTCGTATTTCTCTTTCAATCCTCGAAGAATGGCGATGGCGTCTTCCACATCGGGCTCATCGATATACACCGGCTGAAAACGGCGGGCTAGAGCCGGATCTTTTTCTATATGTTTTTGATATTCCCTCAGAGTGGTAGCTCCGATGGCTCGCAATTCGCCTCGAGACAGCGCGGGCTTCAACATGTTCGAGGCATCCATCGATCCTTCAGCGCCTCCGGCTCCCACAATCGTATGAATCTCATCGATGAAAATGATAACCTTTCCGTCGGAGCGCTCAATTTCTTTCATGATGCCCTTCAATCTCTCTTCAAATTCTCCGCGGTATTTCGTACCAGCCACCAGCAAACCCAGATCCAAAGAAACTAATTCTTTGTCTTTTAAAGATTCCGGAACATTATTTTTCGCAATCATCTGAGCCAGCCCTTCCACCACGGCGGTTTTTCCAGTGCCGGCCTCACCGATTAAAATAGGATTATTCTTGGTCCTTCTGGAAAGAATTTGCATAATGCGGCTGATTTCATTGTCCCGGCCGATTACCGGATCCAGCTTATCTTCCTTGGCTAATTTGGTTAAGTTGCGGGTATATTTCAAAATCAATTTGAATTTCTTCGGTTCGGTCACATCGGTAATATTCTGACTGCGCAGTTCTTGCAAAACTTTCATTACCGCGTCTTTATTAATCCTGAATCGCGCCAAGGTTTCGCGGGCTTCACTGGTAACTTCTAAAATCGCAATAAAAAGATGCTCGGTTGAAACAAAATCGTCCT
>CAYIUM010000064.1:0-3784 GCA_964366675.1 uncultured Candidatus Saccharibacteria bacterium | reverse complement strand
ATCATAAAGAAAATAGTAGGTCTTTCCCCGATTGTTATCATACTTTCAGTGTTGGTTGGCTTTGAGCTGGGAGGTTTTTGGGGCGCGGTTCTTTCTATTCCAGTAGCGATTGTAGTGATGGAAGCTTTAAGCGATATTGAAAAAAATAAAACTTTAGCCCGAACCGGCAACAGATAATGACGAGTAAAAAGAAAAAATCTTTCTACATTACGACTACTATTCCTTATGTAAATGCGGACCCCCATATAGGTTTTGCGCTTGAGCTTGTCCAGTCAGATGCTATTGCCAGATATCAACGCCTTCTTGGCAAAGAAGTTTTTTTTAGCACCGGTACGGACGAGCATGGCCAGAAAATTTGGGAAGCAAGCCAAAAGGAAGGCGAAAAGGTTCAAGCTTATGTGGATCGTTATGCGCAAAAATTCTTGGATTTGAAAACTTTATTGAATATTTCTAACGATAGATTTATTCGAACCACAGATCCTTTACACATAAAAGCGGCGCAGGAATTGTGGCGTTTTTGTGATAAAAAAGGTGATATTTACAAAAAGAAGTATAAGGGACTTTATTGCGTTGGCTGTGAGAAATTTCTTACTGAAAAAGATCTGGTGGAGAAGAAATGTCCAATTCATCCGACCAAAACGCCGGAGATAATAGAAGAAGAAAATTATTTCTTTCGACTAACAAACTACAAAAAACAACTCCTAAAATATCTGGCCAATGAACGATCCATAATTCCAGAATGGAGGAGACAGGAAGCAATTGATTATGTACAAAACGGCATGGAAGATTTTTCAGTATCCAGAAACAAAGAACGTTTTTCTTGGGGGATACCCATACCGGAAGATTCTAATCAGATAATGTATGTGTGGTTTGACGCTTTGGTGAATTATATTTCGACGTTGGGCTGGCCCTATCCTCACCCTAGCCCTCTCCCGAAGGGAGAGGGGGAAAACCTTTTTGACAAATTTTGGTGCGACGGAGAAACAGTCCAAACTGCCGGGAAGGATATGGTGAAGTTCCAGTCCGTCATGTGGCAGGGAATGCTTATGTCTGCGGGACTGCCGACCACAGATACTATTGTTTATCATGGTTTTATCACCGGCGAGGGTGGCGTTAAGATGTCCAAATCGATCGGCAATGTGGTCAATCCAAGCGAAATTGTAAAAGAATACGGCACCGATGCGCTCCGATATTTTCTTTTGCGCGAGATTTCCACTTTTGAGGACAGCCCGTTTACCATGGAACGATTCAAAGACGCATATAATGCGAATCTTGCGAATGGGCTGGGGAATTTAGCCTCTAGAATTCTAACTCTTTCGGAAAAGTACTTAGAGAAATGTCCTGAAATACCAGATGGCCTCAAGCCAAAGGAATTTTCTGAATTTTTTGAAAATTTTGATGTAAAGATGGCGACCGACTTGGTTTGGGGAAAAATTGGCGAACTCGATAGGTATATCCAAGAAACCGAGCCATTCAAAATAGTTAAAGTAAATGAGGAAAAAGGCAAAGAGTTAATTTCGGAGATGGTTCTTCGTCTTTATGCTATAGCTCGGATGTTAAATCCAATTATACCTGAAACAAATGTAGCTTTGAAGAAATTAATTAAAGAAAACAAAAAACCGGAGAAGCCTTTGTTTCCAAGAAAGGATTAATTTACCCCCACCCTAGCCCTCCCCCTACATAGGGTGAGGGGAAATACGAAGATATGTTCCCATACAACGATCCTAAATTTAAAGCGAGACGTAAAGAATTACGTCACAATGAAACTCCAGAAGAAAAATTGCTTTGGGATAAATTGCGGGGAAAAAATTTGGGGTATAAGTTTTCTCGCCAGTATTCTGCTGGTCCATATATTTTAGACTTTTTTTGTTCTGAAAAAAGGCTAGCCATTGAGTTGGATGGGTTTCAACATTTAGAAAATAAAGAATATGATGCCGAACGCGATAACTATTTACTTATGAATGACATAAAAGTTTTGCGTTTTTGGAATAATCAAATAACTGCTAATATAGACGAAGTGATAGATAAAATTAAAAGCTTAATTAGCAGTATTCCTCCACCTAATGTAGGGGGAGGAAAGGAGGGGGTATAATTATTTATAAAAAAATGCCCAAATACATAGACATACACAGCCATGTAAATTTTACCGCCTTTGATGCGGATAGAGATGAGGTAATAAAGCGCGCCTTGGAGAATGATACTTGGGTTATCAATGTCGGCACGCAGATAGACACGTCCAAGAAAGCGGTGGACATTGCGAACAAATATAAAGAGGGAGTGTACGCTATTATTGGCCTTCATCCTATTCACACCGGAGCTTCTTATCATGATGAAAAAGAATTAGGAGAAGGTGGCAAGGAATTTACCTCTCGCGGAGAAATTTTTGATAAAGAGGCGTATCGAGAGATTTTGAAAGATCCAAAAACAAATAAAAAAATAGTTGGGATAGGGGAGTGCGGCTTGGATTACTATCGGTGCGATGAAGCGTCTATAATGAAACAGAAAGAAAATTTTATAAAACAGATAGAACTGGCCAATGAATTTCATAAGCCGCTTATGCTTCATACTCGCAATAACCCCGAAGATGCGACCAAAAATGTGTACAGAGATACACTTCAGATTTTAAAACAGCACGCGAAAGTCAAAGGCGTAGTGCATTTTTTTGAGGGGAGCGCTGAAGATGCGAAAAATTTCACCGATTTTGGTTTTCTAGTATCTTTTACCGGAGCGATAACCTATCCTCCTCGAAAAAATGGTAAGGGGTGTGATTATCGAGAGGCGATCAAAAGTATTCCTCTTGACATGATCCTGAATGACTCTGATTCCCCCTATCTTGCTCCAGTACCCTATCGAGGCAAAAGAAATGAGCCATCTTATGTAAAAGAAGTGGTCAAAAAAATCGCCGAGATTAAAAATTTACCGGAAAAAGAAGTAGCCGAGGCTATCATTGTGAACGCCAAGCGAGTGTTTGCTATTTAAGAGAATTTTTGATATTATCTCGGGATGTCGGAAAATGAAAAACAAACATCACCAAACGAAAACTCAAACTCGAAAGTTTACGAGGTTGGTTATCTTCTGACGCCTGCGATTAAAGAAGAGGATGTCCCTACCAATTATGGCAATCTAAAAGAACTGGTTTCGTCTTTGGGTGGAGAAATTATAATGGACGAAATGCCTAAAACTATAAAACTTGCTTATACTATGCAAAAAGTGACATCCAATATGCGCACTAAGTTCAGTACAGCTTACTTTGGCTGGACCAAATTTAGCATGAACCCGGCGCAGGTTTTGGAACTCAAGAAACATCTTGAGTTGGATCCTAATTTTATTCGATTTTTAATATTAAAAACAGTTAAAGAAAATACTATTGCTGCCAAGAGATTTGTGCGCGGGGAAATGTACAAAAGACCTGCAATAAGAAAAAATACAGACAGTGGAGTGGCTGTTCCTATTAATAAAGAAGAAATAGATAAAGAAATTGATGCATTGGTCCAAGTTTAAAAATTGAAAATTATAAATTAAAATTGATCTGATATGTATTTAAACAAAGCAATCTTAATAGGAAATCTTACCCGAGATCCGGAGCTTCGTTCTATGCCTTCAGGCGTCAAAGTTTGTTCCTTTTCTATCGCCACCAACCGTGTTTGGAAAGACAAAACCGGTGCGCGTCAAGAAGCCGCCGATTATCATAATGTGGTAGTTTTCGGACGACAAGCAGAGACAGTAGCGCAATACATGAAGAAAGGAAGTTCAATATTGGTAGAGGGAAGGATGCAGACCAGGA
>CAYIUM010000063.1:0-3791 GCA_964366675.1 uncultured Candidatus Saccharibacteria bacterium | reverse complement strand
TTTAAAACTTTAGCAGTCTGCCTGCATCGTAGAAGATCCGAAGAATATATCTCCGAAAAATCATTCGGCATTTCCTCCAAAGTTTTTTCTGCTTCCTTTAAACCCTCTTCAACCAGAGGTACATCAATCTGCCCTGTAGCAAGACCATTTTTATTGTGTTGTGTCTTGCCGTGTCGGACGAAATATATTTTCATAACTAATTTATTATACTTAATAATCCTGAAATCTCCAACGAAAATAGCGATCCGTTTTGAAACGAACCGCTTTTTCATTTTGCGTGGCCAGCGCGATATGTGGCTTTTTGTTTTTATTCTTTCACAACAACATGGTAATTTATTGAGTCGTTTCCGCCATGCACTGGTAACGACTTGGTAGCAGTAACAGTCAGCTCGCCGAGAGAGCTACCGACGAAATGGCACGCCATGCGGATGAACCTTTCCTCGCCGCCGAGAGAGAACGCCCGTTGAGGAATGTATTTCTGAAACACAGTCTTTTTACCAACTGCATCAAAGAACACACCCTTGGCGCCGGAGGAAAACACTTCCTTGGCAATGAACGGGCCACGATAGGTGGGCGGCAGATACTTCCTCAGCTCAACAATCTCAGACTCATCCATATCTGCCTCCTTGAGCCACTCCGCGTGCTCATACGGAAGTGTCATGAGCGCCTTACCCCCGAGCATATGCCGCGGAGGATTGATGAAATGACCAGGCCCAGTCCCGAGGAAAAACCGACTTAACTTCTTGAAGGCGGCCGGATTGTGGCAGATAGGAAAATCAAGCATCAGGCTATCAGAATTGACCCACTTCTCAACTAGATCTTCCGGCATCACATCGATTGTCCTCCCAGTGTGTTGTTGGAGTTTCTCTGCAAAATACTTCTGCTCACGGGTGTAGAAACTCTCCTTCCTGCCAATGACTACAGTGGTGACGTCGTTCTGTCTAACATGGGGCTCGAGCAATGAAAGCAGCTTCTGTCGTTCGCCATGACCACTTTCGTAGCGCGTGGCGAGAGCAAAACCCATCCCATGTTTGTTCGACGGGTCGATCTCGGCAATCTTCCAATTGCCGTCTGTATCTACCATCAAGTCAATCCTTGTGAGCACTGGATAACACTGAGGGTGCCTGATTCCCAGCGCTTGATAGTCTGCACTGAGACCATCGAACAACACCGACGAGACCGGCGATGACGAGCTGGCTTTAAGCCCATCCATGGTGCTTCTGAACAAAGTGCAGACCAATTGGCCCACACGAATAATATGACCTAGATCCGTCCGTGAAATCACGAAAGGATTTTGATCATCGACCATAAAGCTATGGCCGTTAGACATGAGATACGTAAGATTTTTCATCACATACCCCTCCTTTCTAAACGAGTCGAATATTTTGTTTTCATATCTCTTTCAGAGAGTACAAAGTCACTTAAGGTAGACTTCTTCACCTGAGAATTTTTATTTATGCATAATTACAAAGGAGTTTCACAACCCCCGAAAGAACAAAAATAGCGCTTGCGCGCCACTTAATGGATTCCTTTAGATTAGGTTCTAGCCAGATAGAGCCTAAGTCTCTATCTGGAAGGTTTTAGGGACTAGAACATTAAGAAATACACAAACAGGCGCGAAAGCTCGTGACTTTCCGCCCCACCAAGACTTCCCTTTTATGTCCATTTGTGACTTTCTTAATATCATCATACTAGTATGATAGTATATATCAAAATAAAAAGCAAGGGTGACATTTTATTTAGTTGTGGATAACCCCGCACCAGAGCAAAGCTCGGTACGGGGCAAGCTTTTACTTAAGCAACTTAAGAGCTCGTCTAAATCCACCTTCTTTCTTGCGCATTTCACGAGACCCACGAGTAACTGTTGCTACTCCAAGATGCAGGTCTTCGGCTATTGATTTATGATGCTCCCCCTTCGCCAAGCGCTTCACTATCTGCCAACGGACGCTGATGTTTTCAAATTCGCGGGGTGTAAGTATGTCTCTAACGAAATCTGCCAAAAGTTGTTTGTCTTTGGCAATTTTGGATAGGATCTCAATTAATTCTTTTTTATATTGGTCTAAATTATTTTTCATATAGCCCTAATGATATCATACTAGTACGCTGAATTTATATTTCAAAAATTTTAATAAACATTTACTCCAACTTTCTCCCGCACTTCGGTCATTTTTTGAGAAGCGACTTTTTTTGCCTTTTCGCTACCAGCTTTCAGGATAGCCAACGCCCCCGGAACATCTTTGGCAATTTTTTTTCGTCTTTCGCGCAAGGGTGCGATGAATTTTTCCAAATCTGCTATTAGTAATTCTTTCAATTCTTTATACTTACCGGCTTTTTCCGTGTAAATTTTTTTCAATTTATTCTCTCCGCGCAAAAGCTTGTGGATCGAGTAAACATTTTTGGGAATTCCCTCACCTGAATCGGTCACGATACCCATCACCGCTTTTTTTATTTCTTCGAATTCGGCAAAAAGCGGAATAGTGTTATTGTAACTTTTGGACATCTTGCGCCCATCGGTTCCTGGAACAACTGCCATATCTTTCATAATCATCGGGTCCGGCAATTTAAAAATTTCTCCGTAAGTGCGGTTGAATTTTTCCGCAATATCACGAGCTATTTCCACATGCTGTTTTTGGTCAGCGCCTACCGGCACAAGATCCGGGCCATAAAGTAAAATATCAGCCGCCATCAAAACAGGATAATTGAAAGTACCCACGTCAATTTCTTTATCTTTTGCCTGCGCGTCTTTGAAAGCATGCGCTCGCATCAAATATGGCATGGTAATAATGGTATCAAAAATCCAGGCTAATTCTGTGTGTTCCGAAATATCGCTTTGTTTGAAAAATGTAACTTTTTCAGGATCAAGACCGATAGCCAGATAATCAAGCAATACACTTTTTATGTTCTCGTTCATCTCTTTCGGATTGCGGAGGGAATGCAAGGCATGATAGTCAGCTATAAAAACATAGCCTTCATGCTCGTTTTGTAAATCCACGAATTGCTTCATCGCTCCGAAATAGTTGCCGATATGGGGCTTTCCTGAAGGTTGCACACCCGACAAAAATACCTTTTTGGACATTTTTGTATTTTAACATAAAAGTAAAAAAATGCCCGCATTTTCCTGTCCACATTTTAATAACATATTTACGCACTTTTCTACTTTGACAATTAAAAGGCTATGCTAGAATAATTTTATGCCAAAAATAACGAGCGGAATTAAAAATAGCAGGCAAAATTTGCGCATCCCTCCTCAGAGTATCGAATCGGAACAGGCGGTTTTGGGCTCCATTATGCTCCGCAAGGATGCCATGCACGAGGTGGAAGACATGCTGTCGCCGGAATCTTTTTACGCTGAAAAACACAAGAAAATTTTTCAAGCGATGCTTGACCTATCCTTAAAAAACGAACCAATAGATATGCTTTCGCTTTCCACCAAACTAGCTGAAAAAAAACAATTGGATAGCGTCGGCGGAAATGTTTATCTGGCGGAAATAGTGAATGTCGTCCCATCTTCTACCAATGTCAAACACTACGCCGATATTGTGCAAAAAAAATACGTTCTCCGAAGTTTGATAGAAGCAGCGGATTATGTTTCCGAGCTCGCCTTTGAAGAAAGCGACGAACATATGACGGACATCCTAGACATGGCGGAAAAGAAAATTTTCAGCGTCGTTTCTTCTCCCAAAAATCAAAAATATGTCAGTTTGAAAGATGAACTGGGAGAAGCTTATGAGAGGTTAGAAAAATTACATGAACACAAAGGAATGTTGCGCGGGCTAGCAACTGGCGTCCGG
>CAYIUM010000062.1:0-3827 GCA_964366675.1 uncultured Candidatus Saccharibacteria bacterium | reverse complement strand
TCAACTAAAGCCTTTACTACATATTCCAGAAATATCTTGTCTGCGTCTTGCATATTGTTTAGAAACATTATTAATCTTTATAATCATGCAGTGTTCCGACATAACTGCTTTTCATATTATATCCCGCAGTAAAATTTTTGCAAAATTTACTACAGGACAGGCAGAATTATTTCTTACCCGCCTTTAATTCCTTGCGTTTCTGGGTAGGTTTTTTCTTGGACAAAACATTTATTTTTTTACCCTCAATGATTTTATCCTGCACTAAAAAGTTGTGTATCGTATCAGAAAGTTTTGCGCCTTCCGAAATCCAATACTTTATTCTGTCAACAACAAAATTCTTTTCTTTCGCAATTGGATTATAAGTGCCAAGGATTTCTAAAAATTTCCCGCTTTTGGTGCTATTTTTAGAATCGGTCAAAACTACCCGGAAAGCCGGATCATTCTTTCTGCCTATCCTCTGTAATCTGATTTTTAACATACGAGTGAGTCTAACATAAATTATTAAAAAGGCAAATAAAACGTAATTTTATGCTATATTAAAAGTGTGAAAGAAAAGACGAACAAAAAAATCGGAATCATTTCTATCTCTTCAAAAGGCACGGGATATGTTGCCGTTGGCGATAAAAAGGACAAACAAGATCCGGAAATCGATTTTAAGCACCTTAATACCGCGATGCATGGGGATATGGTAGAGATAATTCTTCACGCAAAAGGAAAAAAAAGACAGACGGCAGAAGTATCAAAGATAATAAGACGAGCAAAAACTCGTTTCGCTGGCGTGTTAGAAAAAGAAAAAAATGTATATTTTCTGAAACCTGACGACACAAAAATGTATACCGACATTTTGATTCCGGAAAATGCGTTAAGCGACGCTAAGGCAGGACAAAAAGTTTTCGTAGAAATAGTATCTTGGACAGACGCTCGCAAGGCGCCAGAAGGTAAAATAATCAAAATTTTCGGAAAACCCGGCGACAATAATGTGGAAATGCAGGCGATAGCCATGGAAAAAGGATTTGATTCGGAATTGCCCGAAAAAGTGGAAGATGAAGCTAGCGAAATAAAAAAAGCTGGAATAAAAGAAAGTGATTACGCGGGACGTAAAGATTTCAGAAAAACTTTAACTTTTACTATTGACCCAAGTGACGCCAAAGATTTTGACGACGCAATTTCGTTTCGAGAAATTTCTTCTCCTGACCTCTCCCCAACCCCTCTCCATAGTAATGGAGAGGGGCGAAGGGGTGAGGATAAAAATGCAGAAAAACTCTTCGAAGTTGGCATCCATATCGCTGATGTTTCGCATTATGTAAAGCCAGGCACCGCCTTAGACGATGAAGCGCGCGAACGCGGAACTTCGGTGTATTTAGTGGACAGAACTATTCCGATGCTACCAGAAGAACTTTCCAATGATTTATGTAGTTTGTTGCCGAATAAAGACCGGTTAACAATGAGCGCGGTTTTTGTGATAGATAAAAATGCCAGAGTAAAAAACGAATGGTTCGGGCGCACGATTATTCATTCTGCTAAAAGATTTACTTATGAAGAAGCAGAAGAATCCATAAAGAAATCTGACGCTCCCCTACACAAAGAGCTTGCTATTTTAAACAACCTAGCAAAAAAACTAACCACGGAAAGATTCGCGCAAGGCGCTATATCCCTTGAACAAGAAGAAGTAAAATTCGTACTAGATAAAGACGGAACACCGATAAAAGTCACGACCAAAGAGCGCGGAGATTCGAACAGATTAATTGAGGAATTTATGCTTCTGGCAAACAAGAAAGTGGCGGAAATACTTTCTCCTAAAAAAACATCCGCCAAAGGCGGACCCGCCTCTGGCGGGAAAGGTGATAACGTTTCCTTGTATCGTATACATGATCTTCCAAGCAAAGAAAAAATGGAAGATTTGGCATTTTTTTTGCGAAGTTTGGGACATAAAATAACGCTCCAAAATGGCATTATTCCCAGCCATGAAATAAATAGCCTTTTGAAAAAATTAGCCGGAAAAAATGAGGCGAATACGGTGCATCGCGCGGTCATTCGATCTATGGCAAAAGCCATTTATTCCACTAAAAATATTGGACATTACGGGCTGGCATTCGAGCATTACACCCATTTTACTTCCCCCATTAGACGATACCCAGACATAATAGTGCATAGACTACTAACGAACTATTTGGCAGGGAAAAAAGCGGACAGAAAAAATTTTCAAGAATATGAAAGAATTGCCATTCTTTCTTCTGAACAAGAGAAACGGGCTTCTGACGCCGAACGAGCCTCGATCAAATACAAGCAAGTAGAATATATGTCTAAGCGCTTGGGAAAAAGTTTTGAGGGAGTAATCAGCGGCATCACCGAATGGGGTATGTATGTGGAAGAAATAGAAACGAAATGCGAAGGGTTAGTGAAAGTACGGGAGATGCAGGATGATTTTTATATTTTCAACGAAAAAAAGTTGGAATTCGTTGGACAAAAAAAGAAAAAGAGGTATCGTTTGGGCGATCGCATAAAAATAAAAGTAAAAGGAGTGGATTTGGAAAGAAAAACCATAGATTATGTTTTAGTATGAAAAAATTTTTCTACATACTTTTTACTTTTCTTATTATTCTCTTCCCTCTTTCGTTTTTAGTAGAAGAAAAAGTTGTAATACCAGAAGTTAAAACTCCAGATTTTGTTAAACTCATTTTCGGCGGGGATATTATGCTGGATCGCGGAGTCAAAAATTCGGTAGTAAAAAACTTAGGCGGAGATTACAGCAAATTGTTTGATAATCTAAAAATGCTAAAAGATTTTGATATTGTTTTCGCCAATCTAGAAGGACCGGCTTCAGACAAAGGCCGAGACAAACGCAACCTGTATTCTTTCCGAATGGATCCGCAAGTGATTGACGTGTTAAAAGACGCAGGTATAAATATAGTATCATTTGCCAATAATCACGTGGGAGACTGGAGATCAACCGCCTTTACTGATACTTTAGCAAGATTAAAAGAAAGTGGGATACTTTACACCGGAGCAGGTATGAATAGTGTCGAAGCAGAAACACCCACGATCATAGAAAAACACGGAATGAAAATAGGTTTTTTGGGATTTTCCGATGTGGGTCCCAATGATATGAAAGTAGGTGCGAATCAAGCTGGACTCTTGTTAGCGAGCAATCTACGTTTTGACGAAATAATTCAAAATGCAACTAAGTTGGTAGATTATTTGGTGATATCTTTTCACTGGGGTGATGAGTACAAATCGAAACACAATAAAAGACAAGAATATCTGGCGCATAGGGCGATAGATGTCGGCGCGAAAATAGCCATCGGGCATCATCCGCACGTAGTACAAGATTTTGAAGTTTACAAAAACGGATACATCGCCTACTCACTCGGCAATTTTATTTTTGATCAATCTTGGAGCGAGCCGACAATGCAAGGCATGCTTCTAGAAATAGAACTACACAAAGACGGAAATATGAGTGTTAAGAAAAATACTTTTCAGCTAAATAATTTCTTTCAGCCAGAAAAAATAACCACAGGTGAAGAGGAAGAAATAAAATTTTGATTTTACTTCGCAATCTGGGTGGCTTCTTCGAATTTGACAGAAAGAAGCTTGGAGGCGCCGTTGCTACCTATCGTCACTCCATAAAGCACGCCGGCGCGAGACATTGTCTCGCGATTGTGGGTGACAACAATGAGCTGGGAGCGTTTGGAAAGTTTTTCCAGCATATCGCCATATTTACGAGAATTCGCTTCATCTAATGCGGCATCGGTTTCATCTAACACCAGAAAAGGTGGAGGGTTTACTTGGGACATGGCAAAAAGCAGAGCGATAGAAGTGAGAGACCT
>CAYIUM010000061.1:0-3980 GCA_964366675.1 uncultured Candidatus Saccharibacteria bacterium | reverse complement strand
CACTCTTTCCCTACACGACGCTCTTCCGATCTAAAGGCTGGAAAAACTTTCTGTAATGAGCAAGTCGAAAAAGACCATTCCGGCAGTAGTGGAATTTGTAGACATTGCGGGGCTGGTCAAGGGAGCCAGTACGGGCGCCGGACTCGGCAATAAATTTCTTTCCCACATCCGGGAAGTTGACGCCATTATTGAAGTGGTGCGGATTTTTGAGGATAAACAAATGATTCATGTGCATGACAAAATAGATCCCCTTTTTGACATTGAAGTTATAAACATGGAGCTTGAACTTGGAAATATAAAAAAGCCAACCCTGTATGTTTTGAATACTTCTGAAGTCGCCGAAAATGTTAAAAAAGATTTTATTTCCAAGCTTCCGGGTCCGTATATCGAAGTCGACCCCATTTTTGGGACAGGATTGGATAATTTGATTAAGGCCAGCTATGATTTGCTGAATTTAATCACCTTTTTTACTACCGGCGAAGATGAATCAAGAGCTTGGACGACCAAGAGGGGCGCCACAGCGCCGGAAGCAGGCCGTTCCATCCACAACGATTTTAAAGAAAAATTTATCCGAGCCGAAGTGATAAACTGGAAAGATTTACTATATTGCGGTTCTTACGCGGTGGCTCGCTCTAAAGGGCTGGTGCGGACGGAAGGCAAGGAGTACATTGTCAAAGACGGCGATGTGGTGGAATTTCTTATATAGTAATAGTTATAGAACTTTGATGTAGGATTGATTTACTTGTGTAAATAATAACTTAGACTTGGATAACTTGTTGGTAAATTCAGCATATGCTAGAATTACCAACAATATGGAACACAAATCACTACAAAGACTTAGAGAGTTTTTAGATTCTGGAACTAAAGGAGCAAAAGTAACTCAAGTTGCTTTGTGCGTACTTGCAGTTGCGTCAATACCCGCGCTTATTTTTTTAGCTGCCGCTATGGGAAATGCTGTACAGGTTTTTAAACAGTTTGAAAGTTCTAAACATTTTAGTAAAAAGCAAATAAGAAATTCAATCAATCACCTTCGTCGGGAAAAACTTATAGAATACATTTCTGCCGAAAATGGAAAAACGACGGTAAAAATTACTAAAAAAGGTGAATCTAGGCTAAGAAATTTTGATATTGAGCTCATGAAAATTAATAAACCGAAAAAATGGGATGAAAAGTGGAGATTGGTGATGTTTGATATTCCTATAAGATTTACTAAAGGTAGAGAAGCTCTACGGTATCACTTGAAAGATTTGAATTTTTTTCAGTTCCAGAAATCCGCCTGGATTTATCCTTATCCTTGCGAGGATGAGATAATTTACATTGCTGACTTCTTTAAAGTAGGGAAGTATGTGGAGATTTTGACCGTAGAGAATATTTTAAAGGAAGAGAACATTAAAAAGTATTTTAATTTGGTTTAAGCAGATTGTTGGTAATTTCCGCATATGCGGAAATTACCAACAATATTTGTGCAAATAGAGAAATATGAAATAATATGTTAATATTTGAATAGCTAAAATATTTATGCTCAGGGAAATTAAAATTTTTTGCACAAAAGACTGGCCCTCCACCGCTAAAGCCACGGCGGGTAAGCAGGATTATGAACTCCTTGATACGGGAGAAGGGGAAAAGCTCGAGCGGTTCGGGCCATACACTTTTGTTCGGCCGTACGAAGGTGCCGTTTGGCCAAAATGTTCAACACCGAGTGTTCAACATTTGTGGGCTAAAGCCGACGGTAAATTTTGGAGCTCGAAAGTTGGCGCCAAAGCCGGCTGGAAAATGTCAAGGGGCATCCTTGACAAGTGGGAGATGGAATATAAAGGGATCAAGTTTTATGCTTGGCCGACGCCGTTTCGTCACTTAGGATTTTTCCCAGAACAGGCGAGCCATTGGGATTTTATTGCGAATAAAATAACCGCTAGTCTTTCGCAGAAGAAGAGCGTAGAGGAAAAAGAGAATTCTGAAGGCGGAAGGTTCCATCCGAAGGATGGAGTAAAGCCGAAGAATTTTCTTTTTCCTCTTAAGCCAAAATTTTTAAATCTTTTTGGCTACACCGGCGTCGCCAGCCTTTTTGCCCTGCGGGCAGGCGCAGAAGTAACGCACGTAGATGCTTCCAAACAGAGCCTCGCTTCCGCGAAAGAAAATCAAAAATTAAACGCTGAGCTAGCCGAAGCGCCGATGCGCATCATTGAGGACGATGTAATTAAATTTCTGGAACGGGAAGCCAAAAGGGGAAATAAATACGACGCTGTAATCATGGATCCGCCGAAATTCGGTCGGGGGCCAAAAGGAGAAGTGTGGAAGATCGAGGAAATGTTGCCGAAACTTCTTGCTTCTGTGCGGAAAGTTTTGAGCGACAAGCCGTTGTTTATCATTTTGACTTCTTACGCCACTGATTCTTCTTCGCTCTCGCTCGGGTATGCGCTTGAGGAAATGATGAAACCTGCCCGCCCTCCTGCGTCGGGAGCAGGCGGGAATTTTGGAGGGGAAGTGGAAATGGGGGAGCTTTGTGTTTTAGAGAAATCCAACGGCCGTCTCATTCCGCTTGCCAATACGGCTGTTTGGGCGGAAAAATAAAATATCAACTTTTTTCGGTACGGATTTTTTGAAGCTTAAAAAATCCTGAAGTTCTCGGCTCGCCAGCCTCGAAACCCCTTCAAAAGTTATATTTTATTTTTCCGTTTTTATGCTATACTCTTAAATTATGCAACCACAATCAAAAATTTTAAAGTGGTCACTTATTGTCGGTATTGTCATCGTGCTCAATTTATTTTTTAATTACTCGCTTTCTTTGGCTTACAAACAGCCGGTTTATGAAAATTTTTGCCCGAATACTTCGCCCGTAGTCACTATTCCGGATACGCAAAAAGCTTGCGTGGATGAAGGAGGGCAGTGGACGAACAATAGTTATTACGGCAAACCGATGATGGTCGGAGAAATCCAACCGCGCGGCTATTGCGATTTGCAATTTACCTGTCGAAATGATTTTGACGCCGCCCGAAAAGTTTATGACCGGAATGTCTTTGTCACTTTGGTTCTGCTGGGTGCTATCTGCGTAGCCATCGGGAGCTTTTTGAAAAAAAATATGCTGATTAGTGTGGCGCTTTCGTTAGCCGGAGTTTTATCTTTCATTATTGCTTCCTTGAGATACTGGGGTTCTGCGGATGACCTAATCAAAGTAATTATTTTAGCCATCGCTCTGGCGATTCTGGTCTGGATAGCCGTAAAAAAATTCAAAGATAACTAAGGCAAAAGTTATCCCCACTTTTCTCTTCTTTTCCCTTTCATCGACAGGGGATTTCTTGATATAATTACAGGGTCCTACTGTACCCGTTTTTAGTTTTAGAATGAAGACGGGAAGAAAAAAAATGAATCAAAAAAGTAATCATAGGACAGACGGGAAAAGATTATCATTCTTCAGGCTTTTTGGGGTATTGCTAGCCCTGGTTTTTGGAGTTGGATTTTTTGGTTCGCAGGTGGAAGCAATCTCCAGTGAAGCTTTGCTGAAAACTTTTGAAAATTTCGTGGCTCCTGTTCCGACTTCCACCACCCCGCCTCCATCTGATGGAGGCACCCCTCCTTCTCAAGGTGGGGAGGAGAATGTTTTTACCCTAAAACAATCGGATGTCTTTAACGCTTTCAAAAATTTCGTCAAAGAACTGCCCACTCCGACTACTGTCACCCCTCCTTCTCAAGGCGGGGACAATACCACCCCAACCCCTCCTAATCTAGGAGGGGAGGGTTCGAGTAATGAGTCCTCTCCTACTAATTTAGGAGGAGTACCCGTAGGGGGAGGTGGTAGCGTTAGGCAAGACCTAACGCAACTTGTCGCTACCGTAAAACAATCGGATGTCTTGAACGCTTTCAAAAATTTCGTCAAGTCTGTTCCACAGCCAGAGGTTGCCAAAGTAGTTTCCCCAACCCCGGTCTCTCCCCTCCCACCTCCATCAAGAATTGACACCGTCTTCGCTCCTCCCATCGTCAGT
>CAYIUM010000060.1:0-4055 GCA_964366675.1 uncultured Candidatus Saccharibacteria bacterium | reverse complement strand
AGAAAAAAAATACTTGTCCAGTACTAAATTTTTTATTAAGTGATATAATACTAGGTATTAGAATTTAAAATTTTAGTATCGGGATGACCAGAAATATTTCTATCGGTATAGACATAGGCTCCTCCACCATCAGAGTCGTGGTGGGTGAGTTTCTTAAAGGAGAAAAAAATCCTAAAATTATCGGCACCGGCGAAAGCCAGACTTCGGGCATTAGGCACGGATATGTTGTTGATTCTTTATCCGCAGCTGTTTCAATAAAAAACGCCATCGCTATGGCTGAAAAATCTTCAGGTATAAAAATAGAGCGCGCCTTTATTGCGGCCGGCGGAGTAAGTCTGCGCGGAGAAATAAGTTCTGGCTCGACAATAATTTCCAAAGCGGACGGCGAAGTAACTAGTCTGGATGTCAATAAAGCCATGCAAGATTGCGAAGACAATTTGAATTTAAACAATAAAAAAGTAATCCAAGTATTTCACCTTTCTTCCAGACTGGATGGAAAAGAAGTGTTGGGCCGTCTGGAGGGCATGCGCGGAACTAAGCTTGAGGTAAAAGCCCTGATTCTTACTTGTTCTATCCAGCATTTAGAAGACTTAATAGCCGTTTTAGCAGAAACAGGAGTAGAGACTATAGACGTTATTGCTTCACCTATCGCTCTCAGTCAAATCGCCCTTTCAGAAAAACAAAAAATCATGGGAGTGGCCATGGTTGATATCGGATGCCAGACCACTTCATTGGCTGTTTTTGAAAACGGACTGCCGACGTCAATTCAGATTTTTTCCATCGGTTCGGCGGATATTACTAACGATATCGCGCTCGGATTCAAAATTCCTTTGGAAACGGCAGAACGCATGAAACAGGGAGATGTCGGAGAAAATTTTTCGAGAAAAAAACTGGATGAAATTATTGAGGCGCGCCTGTCTGACATTTTAGAACTGATAGACAATCACTTGAAGAAAATAAAGAGGTCAGAACTTTTGCCGGCGGGTATAGTGTTTGCCGGCGGAGGAGCAAATACCGTGGGACTGGAAGAGCTCTCGAAATACGCACTCAAACTGCCGGCTTGTATCGCAACCACGGAAATTTTTGGCAATTTAAAAACTAAGCTTCGAGATTCATCTTGGTTTATCGCTTTGGGACTTGTTGTGTCCGGCAGAAACGGCAGCGATTACCCCAAAGGCTCATTAAAAAGCTTGTTCAAAGACTTAAAGAACACAATAAAATCAAGCGTAAAACAGCTGATGCCGTAGCAAAATTAATTTTCAATTTATAATTTTCAATTTTCAAAAATTTAGAAAGATTGCTTTTTTTTTCTTCAGTGGTAGTATGCGTTAATATAAATTAATTATTAATAAACTCAAAAGAAAGCAAAATTATGCCAAAAATAAACCAAGCAATTCAGAGTTTCGCTCGTATCGTAGTCATTGGGATAGGGGGATCCGGTAAGAACGCCGTAAACCACATGATCAATTCTAAAGTCAGAGGTGTTTCTTTCATTGCCATGAACACCGACACGCAAGACTTACATCATTCTTTGGCAGAGAAAAAAATTCACTTGGGAAAAAATTTAACCAACGGACTCGGCGCCGGCATGGATCCGGAGGTTGGCAAGAAAGCAGCGGAAGAAACCAAATCAGAAATTCAAGATGTCATCAAGGGGGCGGACATGATTTTTATCGCTTGCGGTATGGGTGGAGGCACTGGCACTGGTGCGGCTCCGATTGTCGCTCGCGCGGCTAAGGAACAAGGCATCCTTACGGTAGTGGTTACTACCAAACCTTTCTTCTTCGAAGGCAACCAGAGAATGAAAATAGCAGAAAAAGGGATTGACGAACTATCTAAAGAAGTGGACGCGATTATCATCATTCCGAATGACAAATTGCTCCAATTGGCTGATAAAAACACTAATTTTAAAGAAGCTTTCGCCAGGTGTGATAATGTTTTGCGCCAGGCGGTGGAAGGCATTTCAGACTTGATTACTATTCCCGGCATCATCAATGTTGATTTCGCAGATATCAAGGCGGTGATGAGAGACGCTGGTTCGGCTTTGATGGGTATCGGCACCGCTTCCGGCGAGAAACGCGCGGAAAAAGCGGCGCTGGCAGCTATCAATTCCCCGCTTTTGGAAATTTCCATCCATGGCGCCAAGGGAGTGCTTTTTGCCATTTCCGGCGGAGACGATGTGACCATTCATGAAATCCAGGAAGCGGCAAAAATAATTACGGAGTCAATTGACAAAGACGCCAAGGTTATTTTCGGCACGATCCGGGACGAGAAATTGAAAAAAGGAGAATTAAAAGTTACGGTTATCGCTACCAACTTTCCTGCCGACATGCCCCGTAAGAGTCTTTTTGGCAGCGGATCAAATGTGAGTCAAACATTGCTTAAAGAAGATAATGCTAATCAAGCCAAAAAAGATATAAGCAACACCATCGGGAGCGCCAAAGGCGGAAACATGGGCACTAGCAATGAATTTATAAAGAAAGGAGACGGTAAGAAATCGGACGCTAGTAAAGAAATCATCATCGAAGACGATACTGATGACTGGAGCGCTGTTCCAGCATTCTTGAGACGTAAGAAATAGTACCACCTCGGCTTTCAGCCACTCCTCCTAAGCTAGGAGGAGAAGAATCCTCCCCTCCTAAATTAGGAGGGGCTTTGGGGTGGTATGTTATAATGCTAAACATGCTTTATGATTTGATAATTATTGGAGGCGGGCCGGCGGGAAGCGCCGCGGCAGTTTACGCTTCTCGCAAAAGACTGCAAACTCTTTTTATTACCGCCGAATGGGGCGGGCAGTCTGTCGTTTCCGAACAGATTTACAACTGGATCGGCACAACTTCCCTTTCCGGAAATGAACTAGCGGAAAATCTCAAAAAACATGTAATGGCAAATACAGGAGCTGAACAAACTCTGAAAGTGAAAGAGGGTGAAAAAGTAAGTAATATATTGAAGAAAAACAAACTTTTTGAAGTTGAAACGGAATCAAAGCAAAAATTTGAAACAAAAACAGTCTTGATAGCCACTGGCAGTGGGCGCAGAAAACTGCAGGCAAAAAATGCGGATAAGCTTGAACACAAAGGTTTGACTTACTGCGCTTCATGCGACGGGCCCCTTTTTGCCGATATGGATGTAGCGGTTATCGGCGGAGGTAACGCCGCCTTTGAATCCGCGGCTCAACTGCTGGCGTACTGCAAATCCGTAACGCTTTTGCATCACAGCGATATCTTCAAGGCAGATGAAATCACCGTTGAAAAAGTTTTAAAAAATCCGAAAATGAAGGCGATAAAAAATGCGGACATTTTGGAAATAAAAGGCAATAAATTTGTGGAGGGTCTGGTTTACAAAGATAAAAAAACAAACAAAGAAACAGAGCTAAATGTGGCGGGAATTTTCGTGGAAATAGGCCAAATTCCAAATACCGATTTCGCTAAAACGATTGTTTCTTTTGACGAATATGGCCGGATAAAAATAGACCCAAAAACTCAAAAAACAGAAACCCCCGGCATTTGGGCGGCTGGCGATTGCACCGACGTTCTTTACCATCAAAACAATATTGCCGCCGGCGATGCCGTGCGGGCGCTGGAGGATATTTATCTGACGATCCATGCGAAGTAAGGGTAAAAATATTGTCTAAGGAGATGTGGGAGAGTGGTTTAATCCAGCGGTTTCGAAAACCGCCATGCCGCAAGGCATCGTGAGTTCAAATCTCACCATCTCCGCTATGCAGCAAAAATCATTTCATCATCTGTTCATTTGAAATACAAATAGTTGACAAACGGAAAACTCTATAAGAAAATAAATGCATCGGGGGGGGGCCGCGAGGTCATGGTAGTCCACTGGCGTCCAGTTTTTGGGTGAACAATCAGGTAAAAGACTGGTCGCGAGCCTACCGTCTAAAGGAGCTAGGGCTCCTTTCACCTCGTCTAGAAAACGAGCGACCGCGCATACGCGGCACACCCCCCATCGAAGCCAGCGAGAAATCTCGCTGGCATTTCTTTTTGTGAACTAATTATACACTTTGCACGAACTTTTTTCGAGGGGAAATCCTAGCGTGC